>JAYTGH010000195.1:0-15559 GCA_043733645.1 Flavobacterium sp.
AAAACGATGCAACTCAAAAGTTCGATTCAAATAAGTGACAAACACAAATTTGAAGGAGTAACATTGTATAAAAAAACAGCAACCCAAATAGAATTACTGCTTTGTGAAGATAATGATACGGAAGAATTGGTGTCGACTATTTATAAATTAGCTATACGCTTTAAGCAATAGGCAGTAAGCAAAAAAGCTTGTTGCATAAGGCCTACAGCCTATAGCGTGAAAAAATATCATATTTTTTTTGACATCGTCCCAACCTTTTTATAAAATAAGTTCTCTTTAGTTATAAAGACATTCCTAGTGATAAACGAAACTCATATAGCTGCCTGTAAAAAAATGCACCGAGATGCTCAGCGTCAGGTGTATGAATATATGTCGCCCAAGTTATATAGAACGTGTAAGCGGTACTTGAAAAAAGAAGAAGAAATTGAAGAAGTATTGGCAGATGCGTTTTATACCATTTTTACCAAATTGGATCAATTAAAAGAAAATGGGGCGTTCGAAGCCTGGGCTAGAAAGATAACAGTAAACCATTGTTTGTATCAATTGAAGCGAAACGTAAATTTCAATTTATATCTTGAAGATGTTTCCCTAAAATTTCAGCCTGAAAGTGCCGAGAAAACGCCATTAGAAGAAGAAGATTTATTGAAGTTGCTCGAGCGTATACCGGATGGTTGCAAAACGATTTTTAATCTTTTTGTTATTGAAGGTTATGGTCATAAAGAAATAGCGGCGATGCTCAATATTACGGAAGGTACATCCAAATCGCAATTGAATGTTGCTAAAACCAAACTGAAAGATTTAGTCAATCAGTTGTATTATCAAAAAGCAAAATAGTCATGGAGAATAACGAATTGTTTAACGAAATAAAATCGGCTGCCGAAAACGCTGAAACCAAAGACTTTCCGGGAATGGAAAAAGTTTGGAATCGTGTAGAGGAGAAACTCGATACTAAAGAAGACAAAAAAGCAATCTGGCGCTGGAAAAAAATTGCTGTAGCTGCTTCGCTTCTATTAATAACAACATTAGGATATCAGTTTTTTAAAAATAATCACAACGAAATCAAACCAAATGAAGTAATAACTGTAAACGATTCTATTAAAAAAACATCTCCAACAACAAACGCTATAGTAACAGCAGAACCTGTAAATCCGGCAATAAAAAAAGATGCGGAACAAATTCTGCAAAAACAAATTAAGCCAACAACTCAGGTAGCGATAGAAACTAAACCAGAGGCTGATGATGCGCTCAGTACTACAACTCTTTCACCAAATCTGAAAGGTTATTTTTCTCCAACAGTTGCTAAAACCGAGGAATTAAAAAAAGAAAAAGACAACAATATCGAAATGTTTATGGATAAAAGCAATCAGGTTTCCAATCAACAGAAAGAAGAACCTTTGGTTGTGGTTGATAACAAAGCACAAAAGAAAAGTATAAGACAACTTGAATTTAATGATGTTGATTCACTTGTAGTCTTAAAAGAACCACTCTATATCATCAATGGTGTTGAATATACCGAAGAGGAAGTTTTTGGTCCCAATCCTACTAGCCCTTATACGCCACTAAACAAGCAAGAAATCGAGACGTTATACATACTGCAGGATGAGAAAGCTGTCGAAATCTATGGTAAAAAAGGTAGTAAAGGTGTCGTCATTATTACCACCAAAAACGGAAAACCCGTAACCGCTTATAAGAAAGCAAAATAACATTGTCCAACTTTTAAATTTTAAAGCCATGAAAAGTTTCAAACTTATTTCAGTAATCATTGGTATGCTCTTTTGTGCCGTGTCATTCTCACAAGACTCGAGCGTAAGCGAACAGGCGAAGCAAAAAACCATTACCGGTATTGTTTCCGATAATTACGGACCACTGCCGGGCGCCAATGTTGTTGTAAAAGGAACAACGCGAAGCGCACAAACCAATTTTGATGGAAAATATTCTATTAAAGCTAAGATTGGAGAAATATTAGTATTCAGCTTCACCGGATTTAGCAATTCTACAGTAACCGTGGGCAAATCCAATGTCATAAACGTAAAAATGAAAGAAGACAGTATGAAACTAGAGGAAGTTGTGATTGATGGTTATCGAAGTACAAAAAAGCAGAAATCATCTGTAGCACAAACTACTATCATTAAAGGTCGGGGAAACGCTTCCTTTATTCAAAGTATTCAAAGTCAGGTTCCTGGATTATCTATTTCTCATTCTTCAGGAAAACCCGGAATTGTGATACGTGGAGGTAAAACTGAAGATGACAAAGAAGCAAAAACAAATGTAGTTCAAGATTCTATAGTTACTTCTGGATTTTATAATGTAAACGATGAGGATTATGGCATGTTGATTGAAAATGTTTTTGAAAGTCCTAAAACAGCGCCGCTTTCAACTTTTTCGATTGATGTTGATAATGCATCCTATACCAACATTCGTCGTTTTATCAATGCGGGTCAAAAGGTTCCGAAAGATGCCGTTCGCGTAGAAGAAATGGTCAACTTTTTCAAATACCAATATCCACAGCCAAAAGACGAGCATCCGTTTTCTATCAACACCGAATACAGCGATTGTCCATGGAATTCGAATACTAAATTACTACGTATTGGGTTGCAAGGCAAAATCATTCCAACCGATAATCTGCCAGCTTCTAACTTGGTTTTTCTTATAGATGTTTCGGGTTCGATGGATGAAATCAATAAATTGCCTCTGGTAAAAGAATCACTAAAAGTATTGGTAAATCAATTGCGTGATGAAGACAAAATCTCTATCGTAGTGTATGCCGGTGCAGCCGGATTGGTGCTGCCTCCAACATCTGGAAGGCAGAAACAAATCATCATCAATGCTTTGGAAGAATTGGAATCCGGTGGAAGTACGGCTGGTGGTGCTGGAATTCAATTGGCGTACAAAATCGCTGCCGAGAACTTTATCAAAGGCGGAAACAACCGTGTAATCTTGGCAACTGACGGCGATTTTAATGTTGGTGCTTCATCTGATAGTGATATGCAGACTTTGATTGAAGACAAAAGAAAATCTGGTGTGTTCTTAACTTGCTTAGGATACGGAATGGGGAATTACAAAGACAGCAAAATGGAAACCTTAGCCGATAAAGGCAATGGAAATTACGCTTATATCGATAACATTCAGGAAGCGAATCGCTTTTTAGGCAAAGAGTTTAAAGGTTCGATGTTTGCGATTGCCAAAGATGTGAAAATCCAAATTGAATTCAATCCGGCTCACGTGGCTTCTTACCGATTGATTGGTTATGAAAACCGCAAACTCAATCCAGAAGATTTTCAAAACGATGCGATAGATGCAGGCGAATTGGGAAGCGGTCATACGGTTACAGCTTTATATGAAATCATTCCAGTTGGCGTAAAAAGTAACTTCTACAACGAACCAACTGATTTGAAATACACTAAAACTAAACCGACAGAAACAAAATTCAATGACGAACTGGCAACGGTAAAATTTCGCTACAAAAATGCTTCGCCAATTCGGTCTTCGACCTCGGGTCCTGAGGGTAATAAAAGCATCGAAATGGTTCGTGTGATTGAAGACAAAGCAACTGAAATAACAAGTAGCTCCAATGATTTTAAATTCTGTGCTAGCGTGGCTTGGTTTGGTTTGAAATTGAGAGATTCTAAATTTATTTCGAATACATCAATGTCAGATATTAAAAAGTTAGCCAAAGAAGGTTTAGCTTATGACGACCAGGGTTACAGAGCTGAGTTTATTAGATTGATGGATGCGACTAATTAATTATGAATTATGAATTATAGTTCCCTTATTCTTTTTTTACTTGTTTCTGTTCAAAGTTTTGGGCAAAATGAAATCAATAAAGATTCTATTTCAAAAAAAGTTTCAACTATAAAAAGTCCCGCTTTTCATTGTGTCAGTAGCATTGTTAATGAAAATTCCCAACCACTATATGTTGTTGATGGAAAACTTGTAACTGCTCAAGAAGTAAAGAATATAAACACTGAAAGTATTGAATCTGTAACAGTTCTAAAAGATGCAGCTGCAACTGCGCTTTATGGGAAAGGTGGAATTAATGGTGTCATTATTATCAAAACCAAAAAACTCTCCAAAAGAGAGCTCAGAAAAATGAAAAAGAATAAAGATTAGTGAAGTTGGGTGTTGATTGATGAAGAAACCTTGTTCGGATGCACACGGACAGGGTTTCTGATTTTATCTAATTACTAGTCACTAGTTACTAATTACTTTTTTTCAATCTCTTTTAAGCTTTCCATCTTTTTGTGCGCTAGGAAACCTTTAATATCTTCAAAATGTTCTTTCACACGTTTGTTTCCAAATTCGAAAACTTTGGTGGCTAATCCGTCAAGGAAATCTCTATCGTGTGATACCAAAATTAAGGTTCCGTCAAAATCTTTTAAAGCGTCTTTAATGATATCTTTTGTCTTCATGTCTAAGTGATTAGAAGGCTCATCCAGAATCAATAAGTTAACCGGTTCCAGCAATAATTTTATCATTGCCAAACGCGTTTTTTCTCCACCAGAAAGCACTTTTACTTTCTTCTGAATATCATCACCATGGAACATAAAAGCACCCAAAATATTCTTGATTTGCGTTCTGATTTCACCAACAGCAATATTGTCAATCGTTTCAAAAATGGTTGCATTTCCATCTAATAACGACGCCTGATTTTGGGCAAAATAGCCAATTTGTGAATTATGTCCAACCTCAACATTGCCGCTATTGATTTCTATTTCTTTCATGATGGCTTTAATCATCGTTGATTTTCCTTCACCGTTTTTACCAACGAAAGCCACTTTTTGTCCACGCTCAATTACCATATTGGCATCCTTAAAAATCAAATGATTTCCGTATGATTTCTCCAAATCACGGACGATTACAGGATATTGTCCGGAACGAACTGATGGCGGGAATTTTAATTTCAATGCTGAATTGTCGATTTCGTCCACTTCGATTGGAACAATTTTCTCTAACATTCTAACCCGCGATTGAACCGCATCTGTTTTTGAAAAAGTACCTCGGAAACGATCAATAAAAGCTTGATTATCTGATATCATTTTTTGTTGCTCGTCGTAGGCTTTTTGCTGATGCACTCTTCTGTCTTTTCTCAACTCTAAATAATGCGAATATTTGGCTTTGTAATCGTAGATTCTTCCCATCGTAACTTCTATGGTACGATTGGTAATATTATCAACAAAAGCTCTATCGTGGGAAATTACCATTACGGCTTTCGCCTGATTAATAAGGAAATCCTCTAGCCACTGAATACTATCCATATCCAGATGATTCGTTGGCTCATCGAGCAAAATCAAATCAGGTTGTTTTAAAAGAATTTTAGCCAACTCTATACGCATTCTCCATCCACCCGAAAACTCAGAAGTTGGGCGATTGAAATCTTCTCTTTCAAACCCTAATCCTTTTAAAACCTTTTCAATCTCGGCTTCGTAATTGACTTCTTCAATCGAATAATATTTCTCGCTTAACTCCGAAACGCGCTCAATCAGCTTCATATACTCATCACTTTCATAATCGGTGCGGATAGTAAGCTGCTCATTGATTTCATCAATTTCATCTCTCATTTTGAAAACCTCAGCAAAAGCTTTTGACGCTTCTTCCATTACCGTACAATTGTCAGCAGCTAGTAAATGTTGTGGCAAATAGGCAATTACGGCTTCTTTGGGTGCCGAAATAGCACCACGTGAAGGCTTGTTTTCTCCGGCAACAATCTTTAAAAGTGTCGATTTTCCGGCACCGTTTTTACCCATAAGGGCAATTTTATCGGTTTCATTGATGGCGAAAGTTACTTCGCTAAAAAGAGTTGTGCCACCAAATTCAACGGCTATGTCATTAACAGTAATCATTTAGATTGCCAGATTATTAGATTATTAGACTTCTTAGATTTTTTGAAGGTGCAAAGATAGTTTAAATACCCAATTTGAAAATGAGATAATTTGAAAATGTGTTACTTGGAGATATTCTTTTTTTTAAAGGGATGAATCCTTGTTTTTATGGTGGTACTGTTATATATCTTTAAGCACTATCCTATGCCTGTGTAGTGTATAATATACGCTATATATACGCTATAACTACGCTATAACTATTCTATAACCATTAAGCAACTATATACTAAGTATATAGTATCCAGATTTAAAACCCTATATCGACAGTACTATTAAAATTTGCTAACAATAACGTTGTAATTAATTATCAAGGGTTTTGATTTTTTTCTATCCAAAAGGAAATGGTTACTTTTAAGCATAAATTCCGAATCATGCCATTACTAGACTATAGTTTTTTAGAGCGGATTTTGCCAAAAGCCAAGATAAAAAAAAGCTTTAGAAAGGCAAAAAGTTCTTATTTGACAAGAGTTCGATTGGCTACATCCTTGTTCTTTTTCGGAATGGGATTTTGTTTTGCAACATGGGCAAGTCGGATTCCGGATATAAAATCGATGCTTCAATTAAGTGAAGCCGAATTGGGAACATTACTTTTTGCTTTACCAATCGGGCAGCTTGTTGGCATGCCTATTTCGGGTAAAATCGTAACCAAATATGGAAGTCGTAACATTTCAATTCTTGGGCTTTTGCTGTATGCTTTTTTCCTTACTTTGTTAGGATTAGCAACAACAAAATGGGAATTAGCCATTGGTTTATTTCTGTTTGGTTTCTTTGGCAATTTTTGTAATATCGCTGTAAACACGCAAGGCGTTTATACGCAACAGCTTTTTGACAAACCCATCGTTGGTTCGTTTCATGGTTCGTGGAGTTTGGCAGGATTCTGTGGAGCATTGATGAGTTTAGTACTGCTT
The DNA here is from genome assembly GCA_043733645.1 of Flavobacterium sp. Lineage (GTDB taxonomy): Bacteria > Bacteroidota > Bacteroidia > Flavobacteriales > Flavobacteriaceae > Flavobacterium. Next base: position 6,788 of record JAYTGH010000195.1, read on the forward strand.
GCGTTGGAAATGAGTCCGGTGCAGCATTTCCTAATTGCCTTTGTTATAATTGTATTGATTGTAGTATTCAACTATAAATTTATCGTCAAAACCAAAGTAAAAAAGCAGGAAGAACAAACTAGTTATTCCTTTTTCAAAAATCCTGACACGACTTTGATTTGGCTTGGCATTATTTGTTTTTGTTGTATGGCAAGCGAAGGAATTATGTTTGATTGGAGCGGCGTTTACTTCAAAGAAATAGTGAAAGCACCGGGTCCTTTGGTAGTTTTGGGCTATACTACTTTTATGATTAGTATGGCATCAGGACGGTTTTTGAGTGATGTTTTAGTTCATAAATATGGGACTAAAAAAGTACTTCTCCTTAGCGGAATCGTAATTTCTATAGGATTATATTCGGCTGTTTTATTCCCTTATTTAATTCCGTGTACTATTGCTTTTATGGTCGTTGGTTTTGGTGTTTCGAATGTGGTACCCATCATATTTAACGTAGCTGGAAACAATGAAAAAGTGCCAACAGGTATAGCATTAACGATTGTTTCGAGTATTAGTTTCCTTGGATTTTTAATTGGTCCGCCGTCAATTGGTTTTATTGCTGAGATGACCAATTTGAAATACTCTTTTGCGCTTATTGGTGTTTTTGGACTATTTATTACCGTTTTGGTTAGTAGGTTGAAGATATTTAAATAGTTAATCGATAAAATCCATTTCCGATAATTCGATAAGCTTTGTATAATCGAGTGTATCTTCATTCAACAAATACAATCTGCCAAAATAACATCCGAGCAGATAAAACGATTCGGACTTTTTAGTTTTAGTTTTATTTATGCTGATTTCAAAATTATTTTTGATTTCAATATTACTGAACGTAATTGGAGTTTCTATAAATGTCCCTTCATCGTATTGCCAGGTGCCATTCATTCTGCCCGGTAAATAGAAAAGCCTGTCCAGCAGTAATAGGAACAGAAAAAATGGCCACAACCCGATGATTTTTTTCATCTAAATACTCTATTACACTTTAATCAACAACAAACGCATCCTCCGCATTTTGATTGGGAATGATATAAATCCGATGCCATTCTTCGCCTTCAATGATTTCCCAGGAATGGCCTTCACCATGAATATCTTTTGCAACCAGGATAATTCCGGGTTCTAAAATAAATTGCTTTCTATCAGAAGTGGTAAACCTGAGTTTTCCTTTTACTGTTACGACATATTGCACGCGTGGTGCCGGATGCTGATGTTTTTGATATTCCTGGATTTTGGTTTCAATAACAAAACGTTCGCTTTCTATACTGAAATATTCAGGTAAACTTCCCGATTCAAAATAGGAATTCCCCAAGCTGTCATTCTGAATTCTAAATGCCCGCATTATATAAAGTTAAATACTCAACCTAAATTCCTCAATCACTGGATTCGCCTTGCCAAAGTCGATTTCCTGAATGAATAATTCAACTGCTTTTGCCGTTTGAATGCTTGGTAAAACATTAGCCTGATTGTTGTTTCTAATGACAACGTTTATATCTGATTCTTCTAGTCTTTCCTTTAAGGTAACTGCTAGTATTTCTTCTCCTGAAAATATTTTTATTAAGCCCATTTTTTGAGTTATGAATTATAAATTACGCCCTTCGACAAGCTCAGGGTGACAATTTTGCATTAAGATTGTTTATGTTTTTTTGAACTTACTCCTCCATTTCGAAGAAAACAGGTTCAATCATTATTTTATCTGCCAGCGATTCTACTCTTTCGGTTATTTGTGAGCAAAAGAACAAGCGTTGTGTTTTTTCGATACTGTTTGATAAGCGATGAACAATTGCATCCATCCTGCTTCTAAATAATACTTCGGCGTCATCAACAATCATCAACTTAATGGTGTTGCTGTTAAATCCGGCGGATGCAAACATGGCGTTGATTTTGTTGGGTGTTCCGATTAAAATATCTAGTCCCATAGAAACGACATTTTTATCATAATCGATATCGCCTTTATCATGAACTCCTAAAATACTCAAATCGGTATAAGCGCCGTATTTTAGAAACAGTTCTTCCATTTCTAAAACCTTTTCCTTGGTTTCAACAAGGATTAAAGCTCGGGTGCTTTCATCTAAAGTTTTTTCTAATTTCTGGATTACATTTAAAACGATTGTCGTTGTTTTTCCTGTTCCTTCTGCAGATTGAATAACTGCATCTGCTCCGCTTTTGATGGTAGAAAATGTTTCCTGTTGCATTTCATTGGCTTCGGTCAGACCGTTTTCTATGAGAGCTTTTTGGAGGTTTGGGTTTATTTTTTTTAGGTTCATTTTTTGTTGTTTCACAGAGATTCACAGAGTAAAAAAGAGATTCGCAGAGAGTATTTATTTGCTAGCAAACAGCTTTACGTCCATTTCCGAAATTTCGCTTCCACCAAGGATTATCAAGCGCTCCACTACATTTCTTAGTTCACGGATGTTTCCTGTCCAATCGTATTCTTGTAATAATTTAACGGCTTGTTTAGAGAAAGACTTGGCAGTATTTCCTTGCTCATCGGCAATCTTTGAAGCAAAGTGTTCAATCAATAACGGAATATCATCGCGACGGTCATTCAACGACGGCACTTTGATTAAAATTACAGCTAAACGATGGTATAAATCTTCTCTAAATCTTCCTTCGGCAATTTCTTTTTTCAAATCTTTATTGGTTGCTGCTACTACTCTCACATTAATTTTAATGTCTTTGTCGGCACCCACTCTTTGTATTAAACTTTCTTGTAAAGCGCGTAACACTTTGGCTTGCGCCGAAAGGCTCATATCTCCAATTTCATCAAGGAAAATGGTTCCTCCATCGGCAGCTTCAAATTTTCCGGCTCTGTCTTTTACGGCAGATGTAAACGCACCTTTCACGTGTCCGAACAATTCGCTTTCAATTAGCTCCGATGGAATTGCGGCGCAATTTACTTCAATCATTGGAGCTTCGGCTCTTTCACTTTTTTCGTGTAATTGATGCGCCACTAATTCTTTTCCGGTTCCGTTTGGTCCGGTAATTAAAACTCTGGCATCGGTCAACGCTACCTTTTCAATCATCAGTTTTATTTGATTGATAGCATCGCTTTCACCTATAATTTCGTAGTTTTTGGAAACTTTTTTCTTCAGGATTTTATTCTCCACCACCAATTGCTTTTTGTCTAAAGCATTGCGAACGGTATTTAATAATCGGTTCAAATCGGGTGGTTTTGAGATATAATCAAACGCCCCAAGACGCATTGTATTAACGGCAGTTTCTAAATCACCGTGACCGGATATCATTACCATTGGAATTTCGGGTTTGATTTTTTTTACCGCTTCGAGCAATTCTTCGCCGTTCATTTTTGGCATTTTGATATCGCAAAGCACCAAATCGTAATCTTCGTTTTTGATTTTTTCAAAACCAAGTTTTCCGTCTTCGGCTTCTTCTACTATATAAGTATCGCTTTCTTCAGAAAGTATTTTGGTTAATACTCTTCGGATGGCTGCTTCGTCTTCGATGATTAATATTTTGGGCATACTTAGTTTTTTAACCGCAAAGTTCGCAAAGATGTTTCGCAAAGTTCGCTGAGATTCAAATGGTTTCATTCTTAGCCCTGATTGGAGTGGTATCTTTTAGACCTGACAGGTTTTAAAAACCTGTCAGGTCTAAAAATATAACGGAAAGCAGGAGCATGGTTTATTCTTTGCCCAAACCTTTCGCTACTGATATACATCAGCACACGTCCTAATCAGATTTGACAAAAGTAGTATAATTTCACATTAAGCGCTTTACTTTTGTTGCATCAAAAATAGATTTAATACTTTTGTCTTTCAAAACCAACAACAATGTCAACAGCAAAAAAAGATTACAAAAGAATAACCACAAAGTCATTATTTGACATGAAAGCCAATGGCGAAAAAATATCGATGCTTACTGCATATGATTTTTCAATGGCAAAAATTGTAGATTCTGCTGGTGTTGATGTAATTTTAGTCGGCGATTCTGCCAGTAATGTTATGGCGGGTCACGAAACAACTTTACCAATAACTTTAGACCAGATGATTTACCACGCATCTGGCGTTGTTCGTGCTGTTGAACGTGCCTTGGTTGTCGTTGATTTGCCATTTGGAAGTTACCAGTCTGATCCAAAGGAAGCGTTGCGTTCTTCTATCAGAATTATGAAAGAAAGTGGTGGACATGCAGTGAAAATGGAAGGTGGCGGAGAAATAAAAGAAAGTATCAAACGTATTCTGGCAGCCGGAATTCCTGTAATGGGACATTTGGGTTTGACGCCACAATCGATATACAAATTTGGAACATACACCGTTCGAGCCAAGGAAGAAGCTGAAGCGGAACAGCTATTAGAAGATGCTAAATTGTTAGAAAAATTGGGTTGTTTTGCTTTGGTGTTGGAGAAAATTCCAGCCAGTTTAGCCGAAAAAGTAGCCAAAACCATTTCTATTCCTGTCATCGGAATTGGTGCTGGTGGTGGCGTTGACGGACAAGTGTTGGTTATTCATGATATGCTTGGAATGAACAATGAATTTAGTCCACGGTTTTTGAGACGCTATTTAGACTTGTACGAACAAATGACCAAAGCGATTGGGAATTATGTAGCTGACGTGAAATCGAAAGATTTTCCGAATAGGAATGAGCAATATTAATTAGATTTTTAGATTGTTGGATTATTAGATTATTAGAAATATGCACAGATTTAAAGATCTATAAATTTGGAAATTAAGCCGTCAATTTTGTTCAGAAATTTATGTTACAACTTCAAGTTTCCCTGATAATGAAAAGTTTGGATTAACGAATCAATTGAGAAGAGCGTCTGTTTCAGTTCCTTCAAATATTGCAGAAGGATGTTCAAGAAACAGTAATAAAGATTTTTCGAGGTTTCTTGAAATTGCAATTGGTTCTATATATGAAATTGAAACACAATTGTTAATCTCTTTTGATTTAGGATACATAGATCAATTAAAGCTAGATGAATTGATTCATGATTTAGATATAATTATAAAAATGATATCTAAATTTCGTTCTACTTTACCAGTCTAAAAATCTAAAAATCTAACAATCTAAGATGTCTAAAATAGTCACAAATAAAGACAATCTCCAAGTTCTTCACGAAGACAATCACATTATTGTGGTAAACAAACGTGTTGGCGATATAGTTCAGGGTGATAAAACCGGGGACAAACCTTTGTCTGAAGTGGTTAAAGAATACATCAAAGATAAATACAACAAACCAGGAGAAGTGTTTCTTGGCGTAGTTCACAGATTGGACCGGCCAACAACCGGAATTGTAGTTTTTGCCAGAACTTCTAAAGCTTTAACGAGATTAAATGAAATGTTCAGCAATCGGGAAACGCAAAAAACGTATTGGGCAGTTGTGAAAAATCGGCCGGAAAAAGAGCAAGATACTTTAGTTCATTATCTGAAAAGAAATGAGAAAAACAATACTTCCAAAGCACATTTAAAAGAAGTTCCTGAAAGCAAAAAAGCCAGTTTGGATTATAAAATCATCAAAACGCTGGACAATTATTTTGCTTTAGAAATCAATCTGCATACAGGAAGACATCACCAAATTAGGGCACAATTGGCTGCTATTGGTTGCCCAATTAAAGGTGATTTAAAATATGGCTTTGACCGCAGCAATCCCGATGGAGGCATTCATCTTCATGCCCGCAAGCTTGTTTTTATCCATCCTGTTTCTAAAGAAGTGCTGGAAATTATTGCTCCAACGCCAAAAGATGTGATTTGGAAATCCATTTAGCAATAAAATGCGTAGTTTTACGTTTATATGTAACCCTAAATAAAACACCTGCAATGAAAAAAATAATTTTGCCATTCGTTTTTCTATTTGGTTTAGGTGCCTTTGCACAAGACCAATTTTCTGGAATCAGTACATCCAATCGTGTTGGGATTTTAAATGGAGTACTTAATCCGGCTGAATTTTCCAATCTTTCCAAAAAATTTGAAGCCAACATACTCGGATTCAGTTTTGATGTTTCGAATAATAAAATTGGTTTTAGTGATTTGACTTCAAGTAATCTTGAAGAAAAAATATTTACGGGTAATTCTCCCGTAAACGCACGTTTTGATGGTGAAATACTTGGTCCTAGTTTTGCCATGAAATGGTTCAAATGGGGATTTGCTGTAACTACACTCGCACATGCAAAATTTGATATGGTAGATGTTGACCCAACTATTGGAAATGCCATTACAAATAATAATTTGATTTTAAACACTACAATTTTAAACAATCCAAATAATCAAAGATTAAGTGGTACTTCCTATGGAGAACTTGGGCTATCAGCCGCTAGAACAGTTTATGAAGATGACAAACATCAGTTTAGTGCTGGCGTAACTTTGAAAATTTTATTTCCGGGTTCTTATTCCAATTTCGGGATTAGCCAACTTGACGGAACCATCACCCAAAATGCAACGGGTGCCTATCTTACTACAAATTCACCAGCCACGTTGAATGTTGCCTATTCTGGGAATTTAGGAAACAGCTTTTCAAATTTTAATGATTATAGTAAGTCCATTTTTGGTAGTTTGAATGGTTTTGCTGGTGATATTGGTGTAAATTATGAATGGAAAGATGGCAAAAGCAATTACAAAATAAAAGGTGGACTTGCCATTAGAAACATAGGCAGCATGACTTTTAAGGATGGTAATAACCATAATACTAATTATAGCTTAAATATTCCCTCAAGCAATCCTTTAGATTTAAGCACATTAAGCAATGTAGATAATTTGGGACAAGTCGAACAGATTTTATTGGCAGACGGTTATTTAAGTGAAACACCACAAAAACGAGATTTTAAAGTAAACTTGCCAACAACATTGTCATTGTATGCTGATTTTAAAATTGTTCCAAAATTTTATGTGACCGGTTATTTGCAGCAAAAATTAAAAAAAGATAATGGTGATAATCAAATCACTGCACGAAATATTTATTCGCTTACACCAAGATTTAATATAGGATTTTTTGAAGCCTGGGTTCCTATTTCGAGTGATGACGTTTCGGGAGCGAATGTTGGTGTTGGTTTTAGATTGGCAGGTTTCTATCTTGGTTCAAGCTCTATCTTTACTTCTTTGGCTGATGGCAAATCCGCTGATATATACACTGGATATCGCTATGCGTTTTTATAAATAATAAAGTTGAATTGTATTTGTTAAAAATGTAACTTGCTGAACCAATCTGGGCACGTTATGAATTTTAAAACCGATATAAGTTACCGAAAACAAGCACTGATAAAGTTGTTGAATTGTGTTAGGTTACATGAAAAGGAAATTATCCGAGCTTTATATGATGATTTCAAAAAGCCTGAATTTGAAGCAGTTTTGAGTGAAACTGCTTATATTGTTTCTGAACTTAATCACACTATTAAAAACATAAATACATGGGCAAAACCACAGTTGGTTTTGCCTTCTCTTTTAAATTTCCCTTCAACAGATTATATTTATAAAGAACCTTACGGGAAAGTATTACTTATTGCTCCGTGGAATTATCCATATCAATTAGCATTATGTCCATTGATTGCAGCCGTTGCAGCCGGAAATCAAGTTGTGGTAAAGCCTTCAGAATTAACGCCAAATACATCCCGAATAGTTGCCCAAATAATAAGCGAAACTTTTGATGAAAATCATGTAAAATGTGTTGAAGGCGGTATTGAAATTACCCAACAATTATTAGCACAACGCTGGGATTATATTTTCTTTACTGGTAGCGTTGCTGTTGGAAAAATAGTAGCCAAAGCGGCAGCAGAAAACTTAACGCCGGTAACATTAGAACTTGGCGGGAAAAATCCATGTATTATTGATGGAACGGCTAATCTAAAATTAGCTGCCAAAAGAATAGTTTGGGGCAAATTCCTTAATGCAGGTCAAACTTGCATTGCACCCGATTATTTGTTGGTTTCCACTAAAATAAAAGCAGCTTTTATCGAATTATTGAAAAAAGAAATTACAGATGCTTATGGAGAAAATCCAGAAACTTCACCCGACTTTCCTCGAATTATAAATAAAAAAAACTGGGACAGATTAACGGCAATGTTAGCCAATGAAAGCATACTTGCTGGCGGAAAGACTAACAGTCAGGATTATTATCTTGCTCCTACTTTATTAGACGAATCAAGCTTAGATAGTTTGGTAATGAAAGAAGAGATTTTCGGACCAATTCTTCCTGTTTTATCTTTTGAAAATGAAACTGATTTGGCTTCCATAATTTCAAGTTACGAAAAGTCGTTATCGCTTTATGTTTTTAGTACTGACAAAGCTTTCTCTAAAAAAATAATTCAAAATTATTCTTTCGGTGGTGGCTGCATTAATGATACTGTTGTTTATTTTTCTAATAAAAAGTTGCCTTTTGGAGGTATTGGTCACAGTGGCATTGGAGCGTATCACGGCAAGTTAAGTTTTGATACTTTTACGCATCGCAAAGCCATTATTAAAAAGGCAAATTGGCTCGATATTCCGATTCGATATGCACCCTATAAAGGGAAAACAACTATTTTAAAGAAAATATTAAAATGGCTGACCTAAATTTATTTATTTTTGATTTTACCAAAACGAAACTACCCCATAAACCTGAATTACGTTGAGCGATTTTTTTACTTTTTCAAACACCAACAGTTTACTAATAATAGCCGTTTTGCTGCTGTTACTTTATGGTGCTTATTTTGCTACGAGTAATTCTTTGAAAAAGAAATTAAACCTACGCAATCATTCGGAATTTGAGCCCAAAGAACAGCAATATGAGCTTTACTTACTCTTTTTTGGAATTAC
>JAYTGH010000196.1:0-6129 GCA_043733645.1 Flavobacterium sp.
TTTAACAATTCAGACTCTTTTGGAGATAATTTAATTGGTTCATTATTTTCAAATTTTAAGTAACGAAGTTTTGAATTTAAAAGGAATCTTCCGATTTGAAACTCAAATTTTGCTGGTTCATTTTTATTTTCTGCCGCTTTTCTTTGAATGATTGCTTTAACTTTCATCAGCAATACATCAGAATCAAACGGTTTGTTCAAATAATCATCGGCACCAACTTTGTAGCCTTTTAAAACATCTTCTTTCATTGACTTAGCTGTCAAGAAAATCAAAGGCACATCTTTGTTTTTTTCTCTAATTTCCTTTGCCAAAGTATAGCCATCTTTGTAGGGCATCATCACATCCAAAATACACAAATCGAAATTGTCTTTTTTGAATTTTTCGAAACCTTCCATTCCATTTTTGGCCAGCGTTACTTCAAAATCATTTAATGTAAGGAATTCTCTCAAAACTATTCCGAAGTTTTGATCGTCTTCGACAAGAAGTATTTTTTTGTTGTTTTCCATAGTAATTTTTTATTTTAATTTATGAGTGGGACTTTAATTATAAACGTGCTTCCTTTTCCTTTTTCGCTTTCTACAAAAATTTGACTGTTGTGGTCATCAACAATCCTTTTAACATAAGCCAAACCTAGACCGTGACCTTTTACGTTGTGCAAATCTCCAGTGTGCTCACGATAGAATTTTTCAAATATTCTTTTTTGAGCTGCTTTCGACATTCCTGAACCTTGATCTTTAATTTTGATAATGATAAAATCTTTTACGTTTTCAGTTTGAATATCTATTATCGGTTCTTCAGATGAATATTTAATTGCGTTATCCAAAATATTAACAATTACATTGGTAAAATGCACATCGTTTAATAAAACCGAAGTCCTTGTGGCATCAAAATGTGTCGTTATCGTTCCGTTTCTATCTTCAACAATTAAATTGACATGTTCGACAGCATCTTCAATTATCTCGTGAATGTTAGTAGATTCTTTATTGATATCTAACTCTTTTTTATCGAGTTTTGAAATACGCAATACATTTTCAACTTGTGCGTGCATGCGTTTGTTTTCATCTTTTATCATTTGCAAATAGCGTAGCACTTTTTCTTTATCTTCAATCACCTTTGGATTTCTAATGGCATCTAAAGCTAAATTTATTGTAGCAATTGGCGTTTTGAATTCGTGTGTCATGTTATTAATGAAATCGGTCTTGATTTCAGAAATCTGACGTTGTTTTATCAGTTGATTCAGTGCGCTTGAATAGGCAATGATAATGATTAGCGTAAAAACGATTGATAAAATGCAAATTCCAATCAATTCGGAAAATAGAAACTTCTTCTTTTGCGGAAACGTCAATAACAATTGATATTTATTATTTCCATCATTATCAATAAAAATTGGAATGGAATAAGTTGATTGCTTTTCATACTTAAATCGTTCCGATTTTATTTTTGTTGCTAAACCATTACTATATATATTGAATTCAAAAGGTGTTTTTACACCATATTCTTTGAGTTCATCAGATAATAACTTTTGCATTGCTTCTTTAGTTATTCTTTCCTGAATTGGTTTTACTGCAGCAATATCTTTATAAAAGATTTCAAATTCAGCATTATCTAATAAATCTAAACGCCCCGTTTTTTCGATTTTGACGTCAGGGGAAACAGAATGTTTTAAGCTTGGATTATCGATATTGTCATTATAAATTTCTGTCTTTCTTTTGGCTGTGTAATTTTTTAGCTTTACGCTGTCTAAATTTTTATCAAAGAACGATGCCGAAATACCGTAGTCTTCCGAAATTATACTGTTTGAATAAACTATCAATTCATTAGTTCTTGAATCACGCTGATAATAACCAAATTCTAAAAAATCGCTTTTTTGTGGAGCTTTACCTATACTATCTTTAAGATGATTATATATCTCTGCGTAAGTATATTTCTCCTGATTTTGCAATTTATCGGCTACATTACCAAGAACCTGCTTTACATGATATTTAAATTGTTCTTCGTTATTCTCGAAAGATTTATCAAACCAATATACTTGAACAAGAATTATACCTATTAAGGATAAACTCATCAAGATAACTAGTAAGCGGAAAAAGAATTTATTCATCATACAAATTTAACATTTTAACATTTATACAATAAATACATTAACCAAACATTAACATCTTGTGCATAAATTATTGATTTTTCAATAATTTAAGGATTTCATCAACTTGCTTTTTAGTTTCATCAACTGATAGATTATGAATAACATAATCGCTTTTTGCAATTCTCTGCTCGTCTGTCCATTGGTTTTGCATTCTTTTTAAAACGGATTCTCTATCTGTTTTATCACGTTTCATTACTCGTTGAAGTCGAGTTTCTATCGGAGCTGTTATTGTGATTATAGCATCGCAGTATTTATTGCTGCCGGATTCGAATAAAATGGCAACTTCTTTAAATACAAAAGGAAAATTTTTATGTTTTTCAACCCAAGTATCGAAGTGTTTTTTAACTTCAGGGTGAACTATACTATTTAGTTTTGGAAGCTTTTCAGGATTGTTAAAAACAAGTTGGGCTAATTTTTCCCGATTAAGTATGCCTTTATCTGCAATTTCTTTTCCAAAAGTAGTAGTTATTGCTTCAATGATTTTATTAGAAGTCATTAATTCTCTCGCTTCATCGTCAGCAATGTAAACGGGAATTCCCAATGCTTTGATGTAGTTTGCAACCATTGTTTTTCCGCTACCAATTCCGCCTGTTAATCCTATTATTTTAGTCATGATTTTACTTTAAAGAATAATTCAGGAAATGCAATTTCTGGCTTTTGTTTTAAAAGAATGACTTTTATGTATGATTCTAAAAATCCTCTTCCGTATCCAAAGAATTGTTTTGAAACAGCAATCAAGGAAAGAAAACCTATCTTAAAACTTTTATTTTGAATTGTTGCTGCAACTAAGATTAAAAGAAAATAAAATGCATAACAGATTATTGGTAATTTAAAACCAAATAAAAACAAAAATAGAGCAACTGAAAAACCCAAAATAAAAAGAGTTGGAAAGAAAAAAGTAAGCTTGCTATATTCGGGATACCAATTATTTAAAATTGGCCTTGCTTTTCCAAATTTATATACCTGAAGGGAGAATTTATCCCAGTCAATTCTACGTTTGTGGTAGACGAATGCTTTTTGGAAAAGTCTTGTATCAAAACCTAATTTCCATAACCTTATAGTTAAATCTGGATCTTCACCGGGATGGATATTCCCAAATCCATTCGAATCTTCAAAAGCCTTTTTAGAAATTCCCATATTAAAACTACGAGGTTGAAATTTGGTTAACTTCTCTGAACTGCCACGAATTCCACCAGTAGTAAGAAATGATGTCATTGCAAAATTTATCGCTTTCTGAATATCTGAAAAAGAATCTAAAGCAGCATCTGAACCACCAAAACAATCAACATAATTGGCCGTTAATTCTTTTTCAACTTCTGTAAGATATTTTTTTGGAATAATGCAATCTGAGTCGAAGATGATAAAGTAATCACCTTTGGCTAATTTCATTCCGTAATTTCGAGAATCTCCAGGACCAGAGTTTTTTTTGAAACAATAAGAGATGTTTAGTTGGTCTTTAAATTTTTCAACTTCTTTTTTACAAACTATAGAAGAGCCATCTTCAACAATTACAATTTCGTATTTTTTTTTATAATCAGAAATCAAAAGACTTTCTAAAAGTTCTTTAATTTCATCAGGTCTATTATAAACAGGAATGATAATTGAAAAATACATGGCATAAATTTTAGCAAAGATAAGTTTTATGCAAAAGAAAAACCACCTAAAATTTAGGTGGTTTTAATTATAAAAAGAAATCAGATTATTCTTTTATTACCTTGATAGTTTTTGCTGTATCATTAGATGTTACTCTAACCATGTAAGCTCCTTTAGATAAATTAGACATGTCTATTTGAGCAGTATTAGCATTTACTTTATTTGAACTTACTTTTTGTCCTAGCAAGTTAAATACATCAACATTTGAAATTTCTTGATTATAAGATAAATTCAAAGTGTTTTTTACTGGGTTTGGATAATATGAAAAGTTAGTGTTATCAAACGAACTATTTCCTAAAGAAGCATCATATACAGAAATTTTAAATTCATTGCTTATTGCAGTTGGAGCTGCTGTTGAATATTTCCAAACACCAATATATAAAGTTGATCCTGGTGTTTGACCTGTTAAAGATAAAATCGACATAAGGTTATTTACACCAGCTGGTCCACCATCATCATCACAACCAACTGCTACTAATGAACCGCAAGCTCCAGAAAATGCTACTACTACAGTATCAGTGAGTGTATTAGTTGCTGAAGTTTGTGTTTCAATTGTTAGATTTCCAGAAGCTGGAACAACTACTGTATACCAAACATCCGAGTTAACTGAAGTTTGACAAGAAGGCGTAATTCCTGATGTTGTTGCTGCAGACAAAATAGTCCCAGTTACCGCATTATCAGCAAAAACACCACCTGGTGTTAAAGCTATAGCACCAGTACAATCATCATTTGCTGGTGGTGGTGGTGGTGTTCCTATACATACATCAAAAGTAGAGGTTTGAGCTGGAATTGCACCAGTAGAATAAACTCTTAAGTAATAAGTCTGTCCAATGGTTAAACCAGCAGGAGTACTATTGTTTGGATCTGAACATGAACCTGCAACTAGAGTTAAACTGCTACAATCAGCTCCTGTCCATAGTGAATGATACAAATCTGTTGTTGAACCTGCCACATTATTTAAATTAATATACTGGGATGTTGCAGTAGCTACAAATGAAAACCAAACATCATCGTCTTCAGTACCTCCACAAGCAGTTGCATCAACTGCAGAAGCAGTAGCACCTAATATTGTACCCGAAGTAGAGGTTGTACAAACATTGGATGGATTAACAGTTAAAGACACAGCACCTGAACATTCGTCATTAGCGGGAGGTGGCGGAGGATTAACAGTTAAAACACCATTAATTTTATCTGTTCCATTCCAAAAACCAAAGTTAGTTCCACCATAAACATAAGCACCTCCATTAAGTTGGAATCTCGTAGCGTAGTAATAAGTTCCTATGGGTAAAGTAGTACCAATATTTGCTTGGTATTCATCATTGTTACCTACTTCAACATTAAATGTAGCTGGAATCCAATTCGTGAAAGTATTTGGATTAGTATCAGTTGTACCATATCCAACCCATGCCTGAATTCCTGGAGCTTGACCCGTTGTTGTATCAGTTAATCCTCCTTCGTATACTTGACCGTAGACCGTTACACTTTGACCTTGCGTGATTGTTGCTGTGTAAGGATATTGAAGATTAGCATAATCGGGCAAATCAGGAGGAAGAGGAGCAACTGTAAGTGTATAATCTTCCGCTTGTCCAAAACCAGCTCCTGTTTGACAAGAAGTTCCATAAGCTGCAAATCTCTTAATAACTCTCATTCTTGTGTTTCCAGTCAATGCAGTTGGAGCAACTGTTATGCTACCCACTAATTGAATTGCATCAGCTCCGGTTGAATTGGCAATAGTACCAATATCATAAGACTCTCCGGCATCAGTAAAATCATTGTTTTGATTCCAATCAACAAAAACTCTTAAATAAGTTGTATAAGCACCATCAGTATTACCTTTTAGAGTAATTGGATAGGAACTACCTGCAGTCACATTTCCAATTATGGCTGTATAATCTTCATGTGCAACTATTGTGGTTCCATTGTTAGTACCAACAAGTGCAGAAGTTGAATTATTAATACCCGCAAAGTTTACCAAAGTTATAGGTTCAACATTACTTGTAAAAGTCATTGGCCCACAATAGGGTAAAGGAAATTGGGCAAACCCGGAATAACTGACTAACATCAGTAATAATAAAGTAATTTTTTTCATGTGTTTTTTATTTAAAAGTTAATTGCTATAAATATAGGTATAAATAAAAAAACTCACAAATAAATTGTGAGTTAAATATCAATGAAATATGAAAAATTACTAAAAGATTAATTTTTAATACTTTGTATCATGACTAATTCATTAGAATCAGCATTATAATCAACATTATTAAACCCAAAACCAAATAAATTTAAGAAGTCTTGCTTGTAACCAGCCAAATCTCCTATTTCAGTTAGGTTTTCGG
>JAYTGH010000197.1:0-6115 GCA_043733645.1 Flavobacterium sp.
AAAGGATAATGTGGTTCTTGTTGAGCTTGATTTTCCAAGACAAACTCCACAACAACCAGAAATTCAAAGACAAAACGCTGAATTGCAACAAACTTTTGCGGTTCAGGGATATCCAACAGTTTGGTTTGTAAAAGCAAGCAAAAAAGACGGAAAAATTAATCTTGAAAAATTAGGAAGTACAGGTTATCTCGCTGGTGGACCAAATGCTTGGCTAACGGCTGCAGATCAAATCCTGGCTAACAAAAAATCGTAATTCGAACAGAATTAAATCTTATAAAATCCCTTTTCATTAGTATTGTGAAAAGGGATTTTTTCTTTTCTGCAAGTTGCTTCCCAAAGCCGAATATAACTTTTAAAGTTAGAGCCATCAACAACAATTTCTTTGGGTTTGAAGGTCTTGAGCAAGCGTTGCATATTCAGTTTTGGCGATTGAATGATTACTAAAATATCAGGATGAATTTCTTTTGTATAAACACACGAGCTGTCAATGATTAGCATTTTCTGATGCTTGAAATAGAGTAAGTTTTGTAGTGGCTTTTTTGCTGTAGCTTCACAAAAATTTCCAACCAAATACGATTGAACAAGCAAATTAGAATTCAGGTTTTTTCGGATACTATCGTTACCATATATTGTTACAGCGTTGCCAATTCTGGTGGTTATGATAGTGTTCTTCTTGCAGTTAAAAATGATTAACTCTTCATTGTTTAGGGTTTGCTTTTTTTGCACAATAAAAATAATTTGCAGTAACAGAAAACTTGTAAAAGCTACTGTTAGTCGTTTGAAAGTTGGTCTTTTAATCCAAAGAATGAGTAGAATAATTACCAAATAAGAACTCAACAGCATTTCTTTTGAAAACGAAATATTTTTGAAAACAAAAACATCAAAAGAAGCAACCCAATGAATGATAGCATTCAGAAAGGCAATCAAAAACTCAATTGATTTTGCGATAAATTCGGGAACAGTATGAAATGTAGCAATCAGAACTACAAGAACTCCAACCGCCATAATTATTCCAAGTAAAGGAAGAATGAGCAAGTTGGTCACAAAAAACAGTCCGGGAAATTGATGAAAATAATAAATACTTAACGGCATCGCTCCGATTTGTGCCGCAAAAGAAACCGTGATTATGTCCCAAAAGTAGTTGACAATTTTATTTTTAGGGCGCCAAATGCTTGAGAAAACAGGTTGCAACCAAATGATAAAAAACAAAGCAAGATAGCTTAATTGAAATCCAACATCAAACAAAAAGGACGGTTTGAAAAGCAAAATTAACAGCATTGAAACTAGCAATGAATGGTAAATATTAACCGTTCTCCTTAAATGAACTCCAATAGCAAGAAAAGAAAACATAGTTACAGAACGCACGATTGATGGTGATAAACCCGACAAAATGGCAAATGACCAAAGCGATAAAACAATGAGAATTAATTTCAATAGCGAGCCTTTTTTGGAATTACGGATTGGTTTTAGTAAAAAGGTAATAAACAACAAAATAAAACCAACATGCAAGCCGGAAACGGACAAAACATGTACCGCTCCAGCATATTGATAATCTTTCAAAACTTCGGGAGCAATATCTTGTTGTTGTCCAAGAATTAATGCATTTAGTACATTTAATTCTTCTTTAGAAATGGCAGAATGCTCTAAATTTAAAATAATAGTTTCTCTAAAATTTGAAAAACCTGCCCACAAACTTGACTCGTAATTTCCAATTTTAATTTGATTAGGTTTTGTATAAACCTGCGCATATATTTCTTGATTTTCAAGGTATTTGCCATAATCAAACAAGTTTGGATTTGATGGGTTCTTGTTTTTAAAAACGATTCCAATCACCATTAAATGACTGCCAATTTTCAGATTTTTAAAGGTATCTTCTTTAGCAATATTTAGGATGACTTTTCCATAACTTCTTTCAGCATCAAGCGATTTAACAATACTTACATACCGATTGTTTTTTTGACTGCTCTTTAGCTTTTCAACTACTAATAAATCCAGCTTATGGAATTTCTCATAATCGGTAATTTGATTTGTGTAATGAGATGGATTTGCATTTTCCTTATGAATGAGGGCGGTTGAAATTCCGACAAGGACAGCTACCAGAAAAACAAAACTTCCGAAAAGGATTTTGTAAAAACTATTTTTTTTATTGTAAAAGGAAGAAATGAACAATGCAATTAGGCCTAATGCTAGACTGCAGAAAACAATAATCAGATTTGGACTCACTATTCGGCACAAAAGTATCCCAAATAGAAATCCGATAAAAATTCTCGCTAGAGGGAATTGTAAGATTTTCACATAATAAAATTACATAAAAATTCAATTCCTGCAAGAAAATTAATCTATAATTCTGTTGATTTGTTTAAAAGTTCTTTCGTAATACGATTCTTTTAAGGAAGAAATCATGACACCACCATTTGTAGAAGAATGAATAAATTTAATCTCATCGCCGTTTACTTCGACAATCATACCCACGTGGTTTATTCTATGCTGACCTCTATTGATAAAGAAAATAAGGTCGCCTTTTTTGGCTTGACTTGGTTCAACAACTGTTCCTGTTTCTGCCATTTCATAAGAAGAACGGGGAAGTGTAATATCAAATTTTTTGAAAGTGAAATACATCAGACCTGAACAATCATATCCTGCTGGCGTTATACCTCCGGCACGATAACCAGTTCCTAAATTATTCGAAGCAACATTGATGAGCTGTTCGGCAAGATAACTGTCAGTATCATCTTCAATAAAAATATCGGTTGCATTTTTATCGTTAAGAGTATATTTTTTTTTGGGATCTGATTTGTTTGGATCGGTCTCTTTTACCGAATTGTTTGGAGTTTTAATTTTATTCGAAATAGGATTAACTCTTGAAGCTGAGGCAAAAGAACTGCCACAGCATACAATCAAAAGAAGAGCTATTTTAAATATGTTTTTCATTCACTTAGGTTGGTTCACAAATATAGTATTTTAAACAGTTAAACCAAACTTTTTAACACTTTAACGATTATTTTAGCAGTTTTATCGCTGGCACCAATACCTCCAAGTTTTGATTCTAAATCGTCATATCTTTTCAATAACGCTTTTCTGTGCTTTTCTTCTAATAATTTAGTAAGCTCCCGTTTTAAATTTTTTGAGTTGAATTTATCCTGAATTAGCTCTGTTACGACTTCTTCATCCATAATCAAATTCACTAGCGAAATATACTTTAAAGTGATAATCCTTTTAGCAATTTGATATGAAGCCCAACTTCCTTTATAACAAACAACTTCGGGCACTTTGAATAAGGCAGTTTCTAGAGTTGCAGTTCCCGATGTAACTATTGCGGCCGTTGCAATACTCAACAAATCATAAGTTTTGTTCGAAATAAACTTCACATTTTTAGTGGTCAAAAATTGTTCGTAAAAATGAAAGTCCTGACTTGGCGCGCCGGCAATTACAAATTGATAATCAGGAAAATCAGTTACTATGCTCAACATAACGCTAAGCATTTTCGAGATTTCCTGTTTTCGACTACCTGGAAGAATGGCAATTATTGGTTTTTCGTCCAAATTATTTGCTTTTCGGAATGAACCTTCATCCGTTTTAACTCGATTATGAATGGCATCAATCAGTGGATGTCCAACGAACTCAACCGGAAAATGATGTTTTGCTTCAAAGAAATCTTTTTCAAAAGGAAGAATAACAAATAGTTTATCAAAGTCTCTTTTTACTGCTTTGATACGGTTTTCTTTCCATGCCCAAATCTGAGGCGCAATATAATAATGCGTTTTGATGCCTTTTAATTTTGCCCATTTGGCAATGCGCATATTGAAACCCGGATAATCAATAAAAATAATCACATCGGGATTGAATTTTTCAATGTCGGCTTTACAAATTTTAATGTTATTGAGGATGGTTTTCAAGTTCATCACTACTTCTGCAAAACCCATAAATGCTAGTTCACGGTAATGTTTTACTAAAGTTCCGCCAACATTTTGCATCAAATCGCCACCCCAAAATCTAATATCTGCGGAAGTGTCTTCTTTATAAAGTGCTTTCATTAAATTAGAACCGTGTAAATCGCCCGAAGCTTCGCCAGCAATAATATAGTACTTCATAGTCTTATAAATTCCAAGTGTTAAGTTGGGAAATAGCATGATGTGCCGTTAAATCAAACTGCACCGGAACTATCGAAATGTAACCGTTTGCCAAAGCCCATTCATCAGTATCTTCGCCTTTGTCCTGGTTGACGAATTCGCCTGTTAACCAATAATAATCCCTGCCATAAGGTGTTTGCCTTTTGTCAAATTTCTCCATCCAAATGGCTTTCGCCTGACGGCAAATTTTAATTCCTTTAATTTCGTTGGTTTTGAGTTTTGGAAAATTGACGTTTAAAACAGTTCCGTCTGATAGTTTTTTTGCCAATACTTCTAAAGCAATTTTTTTAATGTAAGGTTTTATTTGTTCAAAATCGGCGTTCCAATCATAATCTAATAAAGAGAAACCAATAGCGGGAATTCCTTCAATTCCCGCTTCGACAGCAGCACTCATCGTTCCCGAATAAATAACATTAATCGAAGAATTTGAACCGTGATTGACTCCAGACACACATAAATCGGGTTTCTTTTTCAGGATTTCGTTTACTGCCAATTTCACACAATCTACAGGCGTTCCCGAACAGCTGTATTCTGTAATAGCTGCATTTTCGGCAGAAATTTTATTCAAATAAATAGTACTGTTGATGGTAATGGCATGTCCCATGGCGCTTTGCGGACTATCTGGCGCGACTACAATTACATCTCCTATTTCTGCCATGACTGAAATTAAGGCACGAATTCCGGGAGCATTTATGCCGTCATCATTGGTAATTAAAATTGTAGGCTTGGAAATCATTTTCTGAAATTATGTAACTAGCACGTTTTTTGTGCGACTTAATGTTCAGCAAAATTAAACTATTTTTAAGATTTGTATAGCTGCATTTTCATAACTTTGAACCAGCATGCGATGTAAATCAATGAGAATAACAATTTTTAACAAAAAATTATCTCAACAAGAAATTCTTGGCATGGTTTTTTGTTTACTTTAGACCAATAATTAATGAATAAAATAATTCAATATATGAAAAGGAACTATAAAATACTTGTAGTAATTGGCGCCTTGTCTTTGGCGCTTTTGAGTTTTGTACCAATAGAAAAAGCAATTAGAAGTTTTATCCCGCAAGAGAAAGCTTCAGATCCCGAAAAAGACAAAATGTTGATAGAATTATTAACGTTTGTCATAGAAAAGGGGCATTATAACCCGGCAAAAATAGACGATACCTTTTCAAAAGGTGTTTACAAAGATTTCTTGAATGCATTAGATCCGTCAAAACGCTTCTTTTTGCAATCAGATATTGATGAATTCGCCAAATATGAAACGCAAATTGACGACGAAATCAATACTAAAGATTTGACATTTTTTGATTTGACTTACAGTCGCTTAATGCAAAGAATGGAAGAATGTAAGACCTATTATAAATCGGCTTTAGAGAAACCATTTGATTACAAAAAAATGGAATCAATAAATACTGATTATGAGAAATTGCCTTTTTGTAAAAATGCTGATGAATTAAAGGAAAGATGGCGTTTGCAGGTAAAGCTTTCTACTTTATCCTCCTTCGTTGAGAAACAGAAATTGGAAGAGGATTTGGCTAAAGACAAAAACAAAACATTAGAAGAAAAGCTAAAAACTTTTAGAGAAAGTCAAGGAGAAAACCTTACTGATGAATCAGAAAAGAAATTTATTGCTGATGTTGAGAAAAAGAAAAATCAAGCGCCAAAAACCTATGAGCAACTTGAAAAAGAAACTAGAGAAAGTACACTTAACTCTTTGAATGACAACTTCAATTTTATTAAAGATTTAGATAGAGAGGATTGGTTTTCTATTTATGTAAATGCGATTGCTTCTCGTTTTGACCCACATACTTCTTATTTTGGCGCAAGTGAAAAAGAGAAATTTGATGTGAGTATGAGTGGAAAATTAGAAGGAATTGGTGCTCGTTTGCAAAAGAAAAATGACTTTACTGAAATCACAGAATTAATTTCCGGAGGTCCGGCGTGGAGAGGAAAACAACTAGAAGCCGGAGATATTGTTTTAAAAGTAG
>JAYTGH010000198.1:0-2129 GCA_043733645.1 Flavobacterium sp.
TTGAAGTAGTCGAAGCAGCTATTTCTCCTTTTGATTTACAGAAAGCAGATGAGTTATTTATAACCAACGTTATCATCGGAATCCAACCAATTACAAAATATCGTAAAAAAGAATTTGAAGTTAAATTAGCTAATCAGCTAATAGAAAAATTGAATAGTTTAATAGAAGCTTAATTCAATATCGGATTTTCTGGAGCATTAGACCAAATAAGATAGTCGCCACCTAATTCAACAATTTTCTCTTTCCAAAAGTGAACAGACGCTTTTCCGAGAATCTTGTTTTCATAATTATTCTTTATCAAAATCCAGGAGTTGGCTTGCATTTCATTTTCTAATTGCTCTGAATCCCATCCGGTATATCCCAAAAAGAAGCGGATATTTTTTTTCTTTATAACACCAGTATTGATTAATTTTTTGGTGTATTCAAAATCGCCACCCCAATATATTCCTTTAGATATTTCGATACTATTCGGAATCAAATCGGGAACATTATGAATAAAATATAAATTGTCTTGTTCTACCGGACCTCCATTATAGATTTTGAAATTGGATTCAACCTCAGGGAGTAAATCTTTAATGGTGTATTTGAGAGGTTTGTTTAAAATAAATCCAACGGAACCTTCAGAAGTATGATCAGCCAATAAAATTACAGATCTATTAAAAGATAAGTCACCAATAATAGACGGTTCGGCTATTAACAAATGTCCTTTTTCTAGTTTTTCTGCAATCATTTTGAAGTAATTTTTAATAAAGTTGCTAAAAAAAAAATTAGCAACCAAATTTTTGAGAGCTAAAAACAAAAAAACCATCCGTTTTAGGGATGGTTTTTGTATATCAGAAGAACTAAATTATTAGTTTACTGCTCCGTCTAAATCTGCTCCTGCTTTGAATTTAACTACATTCTTAGCAGCAATTTTGATAGTTTTCCCAGTTTGAGGATTTCTTCCATCTCTTGCAGCTCTTTTAGATACTGACCAAGATCCGAATCCTACTAAAGATACTCTTCCACCTTTTTTCAAAGTACCGCTTACGTTTCCTAAAAATGATTCTAAAGCTAGTTTCGCAGCAGCTTTTGTTACTCCAGCGTCAGCTGCAATTGCATCGATTAATTCTGATTTGTTCATAATGTTAGTTATTAATTGTTGGTTAAACATTTTGTTAATGATAACAAATTTAAAAGGAATTCCTTACTGCACAAGCGTTTTCAGGTTTTTTTCAAATATTTGTTGATAACTTAGTTCATTTGTTGATAAACCGGTGCTTTTTATCGATTTTTTATTCGATAATAACCCACGAGACCTTATTCTGCTTGCGCTCTTTCAGAAAAAGTGACTCCATTTAGTAACTCATTTGACAGCATTTTCTTCTTGCCCGGAAACTGAATACTCAAAATCTGAATGAAACCATCTTTTACGGCAACTTTAATTTCTTTTTTAGATGTAATTACGCTACCTATATTATAGGAGTGATTTTCTGAAATTATTTTTGCGTCATATACTTTCACATTCCATTCCTGCTCATTGTCTTTAAAGAGGCACCAAGCCGAAGGATAGGGTGATAATCCCCGAATTAAATTATGAATTTCAACTGCCGGTTTTGTCCAATCTATTTTGCAGTTTTCTTTATTGAGTTTATAGGCTGTTTTTATTTCCGAATTATCTTGTTGAATTGTAGTACGAACATTTCCTTTTTCAATCAAAGTTAAAGTTTCAGCAACGGCCTCACTGCCTAAAAGCATAAGTCTGTCGTGAAGTTCACCTGCATTTTCATTTGGACTGATTCCGATTTCTTTGTTTAAAATCATAGCACCGGTATCAATCTTGTCATCAATAAAAAAAGTAGTAACTCCCGTTTTTGTCTCTCCATTAATGATAGCCCAATTAATTGGCGCCGCGCCGCGATAGTTTGGCAACAACGAGGCGTGAAGATTAAAGGTTCCCAATTTGGGCATTCTCCAAACTACTTCGGGTAACATTCTGAAAGCAACTACAACTTGCAGATTAGCATTTAGTGATTTTAATTCTGATAAAAAAGCTTCGTCTTTAAGATTGGTAGGTTGCAATAATTTCAGGTTGTGTTCCAACGCATATTCCTTCACCGCCGAATATTTAATCTTTTGGCCACGACCGG
>JAYTGH010000199.1:0-6080 GCA_043733645.1 Flavobacterium sp.
ACGAAGCAACCGATGGTGTAGATCATGCAAAAGATGCTAAAAATTCAAATAATGCCCCGTTAGACATGAATTTTCTGCTGAATGATAACGATTATGTAATTTCAGTAATTCAATTTGATGAAAATAAAAGATTGCCTGTATCATTTAAATCGGCCAGTGATTCTACATTTAAAATTAAAGTGTCAGACATCATAAATTTCAATCAGGTCAATAATGTTTATTTATACGATAATGTAACTGGATTATATCATGATATTAAAAACAGTGAATATGAATTTTCTTTGCCAACAGGAACCTATAAAAATCGTTTTGAAATAACCTTTAGAAATGATGCCTTATCAGTTTCTAATCCAATAAAAGAATCGGTTATTGCGCTTCAAAATAATGTTAGACAGGTAGTGACAATTTTAAATCCTAATTTACTAAATATAAAATCGGTAACATTGTTTGATATTTCAGGCAAATTGTTATTTAACTATGTTAATTTAGGTTTAGGAAGTAGTTATGAATTCTCTACAGCTTCATTTAGTGATGGTGTTTATTTGGTCAAAATCCAGTCTGGTGGCGGACAAAGTATTGGTCAAAAAATTATTGTTTCCTCTAACTAATAGTAATTCAAAGAGCGATTTATAATCGTTTTTTTATGTAAAAACGATTTGCATAAACTACTTTTGAAAAAACATTTTTTTGGAAAGTATCAATCAAAAAATCAATATAGAAAACTCGAATATCTCGCTTTATATAAAACGAGAAGACTTACTTCATCCAATTATTTCAGGTAATAAATTCAGAAAACTAAAGTATAATTTGACGCACGCCAAAAACGAAAAAAAAGAAGTGCTTTTGACGTTTGGCGGTGCTTTTTCCAATCATATTTTGGCAGTAGCCGCCGCAGGAAAAGAACACGGATTCAGAACCATTGGAATTATTCGTGGCGAAGAGCTAAAGGATACCGTTTCAGAAAACCCAACCTTGCAAAAAGCACAGGATTTAGGAATGATTTTTGAGTTCGTGGACAGAGAAATTTACAGAGAAAAAAACAATCCAAAATTCATTCGGCAATTAGCAGATAAATTTGGAGATTTTTATTTAATTCCCGAAGGCGGAACCAATGATTTAGCGGTAAAAGGTTGCGAAGAAATTTTAACAGTAAACGATGAAAAGTTCGATTATATTTGCTGTGCCGTTGGAACAGGAGGAACCATTTCGGGACTGATAAATTGTTCAAAAAATAGTCAACAAGTTTTGGGTTTTCCGGCATTAAAGGGGGACTTTTTAAGAGAAGATATTTGTAGATTTGCTTCCAAGTCAAATTGGGATTTGATTACAGAGTATCATTTTGGAGGTTATGCTAAAGTTTCGGAAGAATTAATACAGTTTATAAACGAATTTTATCAAAAACATAAAATTCCGTTAGACCCTATTTATACTGGGAAAATGATGTTTGGCGTTATAGATTTAATACACAAAAACTATTTCCCCGAAAACTCAAAAATACTAGTTATTCACACAGGCGGTTTGCAAGGAATAGCTGGAATGAATAAGCTGTTAAAACAAAAAAAACAATTACAAATTAATGTCAATGAATAAGAAAGTCCTTTTACTACTGCTTACGATTTTTATTGTGTCGTGCGGTGCAAATCATTCTGTTGTTAGAACTACAAAACCCGACCCAAGAAAGTCAGGAGCTCCGATTGCTCAAAGAGTTAGAAAACCAATATATAGACCTGCAACCATGAAGAACCCAGTGGCAATTACCAAAAAAGATTCGCCAACGGTTGCAAATTATTCAAACGCTACCGAAGTTTTAGAAGCTACCACCAGAGTTAAAGTTACGACGGCTATGGTTTTAGCTTACATCGAAAAATACAAAGGTGTAGCCAAGGATAATATGACCAGAACAGGAATTCCTGCCAGTATAACTTTGGGTCAAGCCATATTAGAATCGGGTGCCGGGACCGGGCCGTTGAGTGTTCAGGCAAATAATCATTTCGGTATAAAATGCCATGATGAATGGACAGGTCCAAGTATAAAATATACTGATGATGAAGAAAATGAATGTTTCCGAAAATATGAGGACCCAAGCGAGTCTTTCAAAGATCATTCTTATTTTTTGACCAGCAGACCAAGATATGCTGAGCTTTTTGATTTTCAAAAAGATGATTATAAAAGCTGGGCGTATGGCTTAAAAGCCGCGGGTTATGCAACAGATTCTAAATATCCTGACAAACTAATTGGCTTAATTGAAAAATATCAATTGGGTCGATTTGATGCTGAAGTTTTGGGTAAAGATTATCTGCCAACTAAGACAATTTCAGGTAAATCAATAACATATAATGATGATACTCAAAAATATACTGTTGTAAAAGGGGATTCGTTATATTCTATTTCCAAAAAATTCAGCATTTCAATTGAAGAATTGAAGAAGAAAAACAACTTAACAGACAATACTATTTCTCTTGGACAAAGTATAATTGTCAAATAATAAACTTCACATTTCAAATATGATTTATCAAAGAAGCAGTCAGTTATTTGCTGAAGCAGAAAAAGTTATTCCTGGCGGTGTAAATTCCCCGGTAAGAGCATTTAAAGGTGTTGGCGGAACACCCATTTTTGCCAAAAGTGCTAAAGGTGCTTACCTTTATGATGAAGACGATAATCGATTAATTGATTATATCAATTCTTGGGGACCAATGATTTTGGGTCACGCTTTTCAACCAGTTGTTGATGCCATAATTGAAAAAGCAAAAAAAGGAACTTCATTCGGAATGCCAACTGAATTGGAAACAAAGATTGCTGAACTGGCAGTTTCGATGGTGCCAAATATTGATAAAATTCGTTTTGTAAACTCGGGAACCGAAGCTTGCATGAGCGCTATTCGCTTAGCCAGAGGTTTTACAAAAAGAGATAAAATCATAAAGTTTGCCGGTTGTTATCACGGGCATTCGGATTCTTTTTTAATTCAAGCGGGTAGTGGCGCGAGTACATTTGGAACGCCAAATTCTCCCGGAGTTACTCAAGGTACAGCGAAAGACACTTTGCTTGCTGGTTTTAATGATTTAGAAAATGTAAAATCATTATTTAATGCCAATAAAAATGAAATTGCCGCAATTATCATTGAGCCTGTAGCAGGAAACATGGGTTGCGTGCCAGCTTCAACTGGTTTTTTGGAGTCGTTGAGACAACTTTGTGACGAGAACAATACGTTGTTAATTTTTGATGAAGTGATGACCGGATTCCGATTAGCAAAAGGTGGTGTTCAGGAATTATTTAATGTCAAAGCTGATATTGTTTGTTTTGGAAAAGTAATCGGTGGCGGATTGCCAGTTGGAGCTTTTGCAGCTAGAAATGAAATCATGAATTATTTGTCTCCACTTGGTCCGGTTTATCAGGCAGGAACCTTGTCGGGAAATCCGCTGGCTATGGCTGCTGGATTTGCCATGCTTCAGACTTTAAATAATGATGCGGCTATTTTCAAACGATTGGAGGAGAAAACGGCATATCTGCACAAAGGAATTGAGAACGTATTGAGTGCTAATAATATTGTATTTACTATCAATAGAGTAGGTTCTATGATTTCTGTGCATTTTGATGCTACTCCTGTCGTTGATTTTCAAACCGCAAAAAATGGAGATAATGAAACCTTTAAAAAGTTCTTTCATGGTTTGTTAAACGAAGGAATTTATATTGCACCTTCTGCTTATGAAACCTGGTTTATAACCGATGCGTTGACCTATGAAGATTTAGACTTTACTATCAAAGCGATTGATAAAGTTTCTAAAAGTTTATAAATTAAAAAAGTCCTTTCGTTCTTAAAACGAGAGGACTTTTTTATTAGCTATAAAAATAATACTAGTGTGTTAATTTTTGAAACAACGCCGTATTTTTTTCTAATTTTTCCATTTGTTTTCCGTCTAAAGTAGCTCTTATTTTTGCTTCAACAACTCTTAAAAACTCATCTCTTCTTTCTTGTGTATAATTTTTATTATCTAGAACATTGATTTTTTGTTCAAAAAGTCTCGCGAAATTTTCATTTTGAGTTTGGTCTAATCCTAAAAATTGAGTTAACTCAGCAGCTTGTCTCTTACCTAAATCGTATGATGTTTGAGCAGCAGTTTTGTCTTGCGCATTTGCATTTATTGAAAATGCCAACATTAATGTTAAAGCAGCAATTAATTTTTTCATTGTGTAAATTTTAGTTGAATTAATAAGTTCAAAACTAATTTATTTTGACGTAAACTCAAAATTTATTTTTTATTTACTTTGAGGTAAATCCTGTGATTTTCTTTTTCCTCTTCTTTCAGCCATTTTTTCTTTGAAGTTTTCTTTTCTTTCTTCATGAATTTTTTCCCATTTAGCAAATTGTTCAGGTGTTAGGACTTTTTTCATGTCTTCACTAACTGCCGCTTGTTCTCTATCCATTTGAACTTTCATTTCTTCTCCTTTTTTGGCTTTAGCTTCTTGCATTTCTGCTCTTCTGGCTTCTCTTTTTTCAACTTCTTTAGTCACTAAAGCTCTAACATCTTTGGCTTGTTTTTCATTTAAGTCTAAGTCTTTCGTTAGTCTTTTTACTTGAAAATCAACTTTTTGTTCCGTAGTTAACTTCTCTCTTCCGGCTGGTTTTCCATCTTTTTCTTGCGCAAATGCTGTTATTCCAACAACTAATAATGCGGCTACAATTACTTTTTTCATTTTATATGTTTTAAATTTATTTGCCTATAGGACGGCGATGTTTTTAAAAGGTTTAATCTTTAACATTTTTTTATTTTAATTCAAAACCACCGTCTTGTTTTCACCATCGACAACCACTTTGGTCAAACCATGTTTTGCAAGACCTTTCATCGCAGCATCCCATTTTTTTCCGCTTAAAGCAGATTTGTCTTTAAGTTGTGCAATTGGTTGATTATTTTCTGTTTTTAATAAACTAACAATTAGTTTTTCGTCTTCGGTTAAGTCCAGTTGTTTTTTCTCTGGACGCATTTGCGGGAAGAAAAGGACTTCCTGAATCGAAGCGTTATTTGTTAAGAACATTATCAATCGGTCCATCCCAATTCCCATTCCGGATGTTGGCGGCATACCATATTCTAAAGCTCTTAAAAAGTCTTCATCAATAATTCCGTTTGCTTCATCATCACCTTTTTCTGCCAAAGCCATTTGAGCTTCAAAACGTTCGCGTTGGTCAATTGGGTCGTTTAATTCTGAATACGCATTCGCAATTTCTTTACCGCAAACCATTAACTCAAAACGTTCGGTTAATTCAGGGTTGTCTCTGTGTTCTTTACACAAAGGTGACATTTCTTTTGGATAATCAGTAATGAATGTTGGCTGGATAAAGTTGCCTTCGCATTTGGCTCCAAAAATCTCATCGATTAATTTTCCTTTCCCCATGGTTTCATCAACTTCAATTCCCATTCCTTTTGCGGCGGAGAATATTTCTGCTTCGCTTTTACCCGAAATATCAAAACTGGTAAAGTTCTTAATAGCATCGGTCATTGTAACACGAGCATAAGGTGCTTTGAAATTTATTTTGTGTTCGCCAAAGGTTGCTTCTGTCGTTCCGTTTACTTCATTGGCGCAATATTCCAATAAGTTTTCGGCAAAGGCCATCATCCAGTTATAATCTTTATAGGAAACATAAATTTCCATAGCGGTAAATTCCGGATTGTGCGTTCTATCCATTCCTTCGTTACGGAAGTTTTTCGAGAACTCATAAACACCGTCAAAACCACCTACGATTAATCTTTTCAGATATAATTCGTTGGCAATTCTCATGTATAAAGGAATGTCTAAACTATTGTGATGCGTTGTAAATGGGCGCGCTGCAGCTCCACCAGCAATCGATTGCAAAACCGGAGTTTCTACTTCCATATAACCGGCATTATTAAAGAAGTTACGCATGGCAGTGAACAATTTGGTTCTTTTGATGAAAACTTCTTTCACATGCGGATTTACAACTAAATCTACATAACGCATTCTGTATCTTAATTCGGCATCATTAAAAGCGTCGTGCACCTTTCCTCCTTCGTCAACTTTTGGTAATGGTAACGGGCGTAATGTTTTACTCAGAAAAGTAAATTTAT
>JAYTGH010000200.1:0-6073 GCA_043733645.1 Flavobacterium sp.
ACTTGGGTTGAAATTAATAATTGCCACTTTACCGCGTACATCGCCTTCAATTTTATCGCAGCCATGCTCAGTATTAATGAGCCAGCGTTTTTGTGTTGAAGGCACTTTAGACGTATCGCGTCGCGTATCTTCTTTTCTTATCATGACGGTGTCATACGCAGCCACCAAATCTGTCAGTAATTTATTTTTACCAATAGCTGCACCAAATGGTGCAGGATAAAGCATAAACCTTTGGTTGGTATTATACACCGAAAGCACAATGGTGTCTTTTTTATTTTGCGCCGTGTTTTGCGCGCTTAAAATGTTTGAAAACATCAGTGCAGTTACCGCCACTGTCCAGTATTTTTTGTGTAGCATAATTTATAAGTTTGTTGTTAATAAAATTATTTGTTATTAATGCAATGAATTTTAATGTCTCGTAAATCAACCAAGTACATACTAACCGCTACGCTTCGAGCGATGCCATTTTTGCCTATTTCTTGTAGGCGTCAGAGACGCCAAAATACCACATTCAAGTCTCGCTTTCAGCCGCTGTGCAGCTAAAAACTAAGACGTTGAACAAGCGTTACAAACGCTATTTACAATTTACACATGGTGCGACAGCGGCGTAGCAGCAATTTAAGCCCCTTTCTTTTTCCTTACATAAATATCCCCATGCCATTCTAAATGGTCTTTATTAATAACTCTAATAAACTCTTTATTAAATCTAAGATAAGTTAGATACTCGTAAGTCAAATCTGGAATATTAATTTCAAATGTATTTACTTCCTTATTTTGAAAATTAAAATCTTTAAAACTAATTTTTCTAGTTCCTAAATTTCTTCCTCCGTAATCATATTTCGGGTAAATATTTATCAACAATTTAATATCCTTATTAAACGCTCTTTTGCAAATGAACTCAGGATTTTCTGAAAAATAATTTGCAAATACACCAGCATAATTTTCCCGAATATTAAAAGAATAAATTAAATCGTAACTGATTCCTCCAAGAAAATCATTTATAGGGGTATTAATTTTAAAATAAAAAGAATCTTTGGATTTTGAATTACTTTCCTTAATATAATACGGCAAGTTTCCTGAATTTTGAGTGCCCAAAAATTCACTTGTTGAAAAACTTAATAATCTGTCATTATTTAAAAATTCCCATTCCCCCTTAGAAATTGTGTCACAACAAATAAATGAAGCAATATGACCTCTATTCCCAGTATCGATAATACTAAAATTTCTTTTACTTAAATTTATAAAATTATTGATTCTATTATTGTTAGTGTAACTACCAACCAAATCATCTTTATTTATTTTATCGGTTACCTTACAACCACTTAATAAGATAAAAATGACAATTGTATAGAAATTATATTTTTTCATAATTAAAATTTTATTTCTTTTCTTGATTATTTTTCAGCCATTCTTCATAAAGAGTTCCATATCCCTGTTCACCTGTTTTAGGATCTATGAAGCAACGACCTACATACCGCTCATTAATTTGTTCAATATAATTTACAGAACTTAATCCAGAAATGCCTGGAGCCATACCATTGAAAGAGAATTGAGCTCGGTAAGCACTGACTTCATCTGCAATACCACCAGATGTTATTTTAAGGAGAATTGCTCCTTCCTTTGCTGAATATTCTAGCCTTCCATTGTTAGTGGACAGAGATAGTGCGATATGTCGTATCTCGTGAATGTGAAGTGCTGTGTTAGATCCTTGAATTTCTACAACCTTATCTTTTCTATTATATTCAACATGGTGATCTTGAGATTCGGGGTCACCTTTTACTAACCGGTAGGTATGTTGATCATCCTTGTCTAAAGCACTGATATCAGCTTTGGATTGAGCTAATTCTTTTAGTTGCTTTTCTCCGCTATCGACGTACTTTTGTAAAGATTTTTTTTCACCATCATTTTTACTGTTTGCTATTTTATCTTTTAGTACGTCAACAGCTTTTTTAACAGCATTAGTGCGTTCATCGATTTTCTGATCTAACTTTTCTTTGACTTTTGGATCTTCGAACTTCATTCCATCAGGGTCAATATATCTAATTGGATTATCCAAAGCGTAATTATACGGTGACCATTTTCTACTAATTTCTGCTAACGGGTCAACACTATTCCACCTACCAATCGCAGGGTCATACATACGTGCGCCATAATCATTCAGACCCAAACCAAAATCATCGTTCCACTCTTTACCGTTGTATTGGTATTTGTTATTGCCATTCGCGCCATTCGTGTTCATTTCCATGTTTAAACCAAAGGCGTAGTAGTTATTGCTCTGCAAAATTTCGGCATCGTTCACTAAGCCATCGTTGTTAAGGTCGCAAAACGTTACACGTGTGTTGCCAAGATGGTCTCTCAAATCGTATTCTTTTTGAAAAGTTGCAGTTGCAGTTCTTGTTATTTGTCCTTCCGCATTTGCAATGCGCTGCGTGACGTTGTTTCTGTATTCAACACCGTTAATATATTCTGTGGTTACTGTAACGGGTGTTGCCGTCGAGTTATCAATCGTTATTTTTCGCATTTTTGCACCTGTAGCATCATACACAAACTGTATAACGTTGTTGTTAGCAAACGTAATGGTTTGTGGCAAATTTAAGAAATTATATACAATGCTGGTAATGCCTTTATTTTTATCACTGATGAGATTGCCATTCGCATCGTAGGTATAATCAATCGCTAAACCCGAGTTGGCGTATTTAAAACCTTTGGTGAATGCCACTGCATCCCCGCTCGCAACAAGTCTTAAAAAAAATTACATAAAACTTGCAACGCTCGGTTCGGTCTCTGACCGAACTGATTATCTCGTCGTCTCCTGACGACCACTAAAATTACCGCAAATTTTGTTTAAACCACCCACCAATTACCCAAAATAAATAGTGGGTGGTTTAAACTGTTTACCATTGTGCCCTCGATGTCAAAGAACTTTTCTTTTTATCTTTATAATCTCTTACACTTAATCCAGCGTTACGAGCGTTTTTTTTAGTTTAGTGACGCTTATTTCGAGCGGTTATTAAAAAATGAATGGACTATAAACCCTTTCATTTTCTAAGAAAGTATTCATGATAATTTTGTAAGATAAAATTTTTGAATCAAAATTATCGTTGCCTTTACAAGTAACTTCAAATAATTTACCACTATTCAACCTAGTATAAAAATGCAAATAATAAAATTGGTTGTTAAGTGAATCCTTTAAAAGATATTCGTCAAGATAATAAGCTCTAAATCCTTTTTTTTCATTCATTCTTTTAACATCAAATTTATATTTATTTTCAAGGAAAAATTTATTTGATTCTATAAAAATATCTTCTAAATCAACCTTTCGATTTTTGTTATCCGGATTATCTATAATAAAAGTTACAATACTCAAATAATCGTTTTGATTTAAAAGAACTTTAATAAAGTAATCAGAGTATTTTAAACTATCCACTCCAAAAGGTATATTTGTTTTTAACTTAAACTCGGAATTCTCTACAATTGTCCAATTTTGCGGTTGTAAAACTCCTCTTTTTTTAATAGTCCAATCTCCATATCGAACACCGTCTTTATACTCACCTGAATCAACAGAATTTTGTAAAAAATTATAAATTTTCCACTGACCTTCTTCATTAAATAAATGTCTTTTACCTTCAGCTGTAAAGTCGATATTAAAAAACTTTAAATTATAAATTTTGCTGGAATCAGAGCAAGAGAAAAAAACTAACAAAAATATAATTACAAAAATGTTTTTCATAATATAGTTGATGATTTAAAATGAAACTCCTACTGAAGTTGATACTTTTACTTTTGGTGATACTTCTTTTTGGACACCTACTTCTAAAGAAACTTTATTTTTACTATCAACACTAGCTGCAGCGGTTACTTTAGTAGTACTTTTAACTGGCCCTGCATTTCCGCTTACAGTGATCGTAGTTACACTTTTTTTATCTACCGATACACCTACGCCAACACTCACAATCATTTTTCTATAAACCCCAGATGCTTCTACTTTAGAACTTACTTTCGAACCATCTTGGCCATTTGTTTCGAGCTGCTATGAAATTAATTGTTGCCTAAGATAAAAAGATAAAATAACCAATATTAACGACGCCCAAAAATAAATTGGAAATAACCATTTTATTTCTTTCCTTTTTACAATTGAGAATAGCTTTAAATATCTTTTGTCAAAGTAAATATAAAAATAATTGATTAATAAAAGGGCTAAATAGAAAGTTAAATAAATAGTTCTTGACCCTGTTCTCAGATATGGAATAGGACAAATAGCAATATCCCATAAATTTAGGAGAACAAATAAATTTAAAAAAAAAGGTAATGGAGCGAAAGAAACCGAAGAGAATAGAGCTGATATTTCACTATTGTCTTGTCTTAAAAATCGTTCGTAAAATTTATAATTTACATAAACTATGAAATTCATAAAAATAAGATTTACTGAAATATACAACTATTTATTCGATTGATTGTAATCATAGACAGCTGTGCCAATAAAATAAACTGCACTAACTCCCAAACCAATTGGACCACCCCAAACACCCACTCCTGTCATTATTAAATCTGCAGCACCTCTACTGTAACTTTTTCTCCCAGCAGCTACATCCGAAACGGTTGTAATTGCACCATAAACGGCTAAACCTCTACCTGCAAATCGCCCTACTAAATTTATTGTCGAACTAGCTTTAAGTGAAGTTTGATATCCTGTCGCCCCAAATGTTGCTTCAAACCCAGCTTTCATATTATTTAAACTTTCTAGCCTTTTTAACTGGTTTGCAGCTTTTGCCGTATTAAGTTCAGCCATGCCAGCAATCGTACCTCCTTGATTTAAACTAACTTGAGCCCAAATTGGCAAATTTGCATTAAAATCTGAAGGAGCAGTTACAACTGGATTTTTTTTGCCTGGATCGTCTCCACCACCTTTAGTTTCACCAGCTTTTCCTGCAAGTACCATTCTATCTTCACGTCTATATTCTTGAAAATTACTTTTCTTTCCTTCAGGATCACTGAATAATTGAGAGTTATTATCATTTTTTGAACCTTGATTGTTGATAGGAGCACCACTGCCGTTGTGCTCTTCCCCAGATTTAAAATCAGATAATCCACCAACAGAAACTCCTTCTGAATTCGCTTGCTCATTATCATGACTGAACCCACCGCTTTCTTGGTACCCACTTCGAGCTTCACCAGTATGTCCTTCGCTACCTCCTCCTGCATCAAAATTCATCCCCATCATTCCGTCAGGGTCAATAGTTTTGATTGGATTATCAAATCCATAATTATACGGTGAATATCTTCGCATTTTTTCCGCCAATGGATCTACACTATTCCATCTCCCAATCGCAGGGTCGTACATTCTTGCGCCATAATCATTCAAACCCAAACCAAAATCATCGTTCCACTCTTTGCCGTTGTATTGGTATTTGTTATTACCCTGCGCACCGTTGGTATTCATTTCCATGTTCAAACCAAACGCATAGTAGTTGTTGCTTTGCAAAATCTCAGCATCATTCACTAAACCATCGTTGTTTAGGTCGCAAAAAGTAACGCGCGTGTTGCCGAGGTGGTCACGCAGAACAAATTCTTTTTGGTAAGTTGCAGTTGCTGTTCTTGTTATTTGTCCTTCCGCATTTGCAATGCGCTGCGTGACGTTGTTTCTGTATTCAACACCGTTAATATATTCTGTTGTCACTGTAACGGGTGTTGCTGTTGAGTTGTCAATCGTAATTTTACGCAGTTTTGCACCGCTTGCATCGTACACGAATTGTATGACATTGTAGTTTGAAAACGTAATAGTTTGTGATTCAACGTTTATAGTACTTTAAAAGTTCCCCGAATGTCAATAGAACTTTCAGTGCGTCACCAACAACCGTTTTGTATCATTATATCTGCCGTGTTGCAAATTAATATTATACACACCTGTCGGATACGCGGATACATCAATTGTGAACGTGCCAGATTGCATATTGTCGCGTTTTTGAATTTGCACAACAGCACCCGTATTATTACTGATTTGCATAACTGCATTTTGTGGCGAGGCAAAACTAAATAACACCGTCACTTCATCATCGGCAGGATTAGGCGATAA
>JAYTGH010000201.1:0-6073 GCA_043733645.1 Flavobacterium sp.
CTTTACTCACTAAGAGAAAATATAAAGAATTTACTTTTAATGGTTCACTCGAAAGTGATAAAAATAACTTAATTAGATTTCAACAATCACTAAAGCAACAAAATGCTATTAAAGATACTGTAAACGGCATAAAACTTCATTTTGGCAAACAAATGAAATATGAGGTTTTTATCAGAATTTTGGATGTTCTCACAATTGAAAATACTCCAACTTACATTACCTACAATAATAAATTATTTGTAGTAAATGGAGCTCCGAGTGATATAGAAAGAGAACTAAAAAAAAGGGAAGCAAAGTATGGTAAACCAATTGTAATGAGTTGTGGCAATCCTGTTATAGAAGCAAGACAGAGAGCTTTTGAAGCAGAACAGCAGAGACTAATAGATAACGAAAACTTTCAAAAATCATTTTTTAAAAAACATTGGTATCTATTCTTGGCATATTTTGGAATTCTATTACTTAATATTTTTATATTAATAAAATTCAACAAGAATAGAATTTACAATCAAAAATCCTATATTTGATAGCTACTAAATTTGTTTTCAAAATGAAAAAATACGCTTTATATATTTCCCTGATAGTTGTCGCTGGTTTAGTTAGCTGCAAAAAAGAAGAAGCCGAAAAGCCCAAAGTTATTTACGAAACAACTGCAAAAGTAAAACCCGAAGTTGTGGCAGATGCCAATCAGATTGAAGTGGCTGATTTGCCTATTAATATGGAAGGAACCAATATTTTAATTTACCCAATTGGCGTGATATCCGGCAAGGGAAAAGGGATTAAATCGTATTCTGATTCAGAGGAAAGTTTTACAGTTTCTAATTATGGTGAATATCAAATTACAGGCTATTTGAAAAATTTGAAGTTTCAGGAAATAGGCAAGGACACTATTCATGCTTTGACTGACAAACAAATTTTAATTGAAACAGCAACTTATTTAAAAACGTTTGCCGATAAAAGCAAACAACAATTATTAGTCTATTCTTTGGCTGATATGGATACCAACAAAGACGGAAAGTTAGACAGCAACGATATAAAATCATTGTACATAAGCACGATTTCTGGACAAAAATTTACCAAACTTTCTGCTGATTTCCATGAATTAATTGATTGGAAAATCATCGATTCAAAAAGCCTTCTTTATTTCAGAACCATTGAAGATACCAATAAAAATGGGGAGTTTGATGCAGAAGATAGTCTTCAGTATCACTTTGTAAATTTATTGAATAAGGATTGGAAAGTAAATAATTATAAGCCAATTTAAATCTTAAAACGCTTTTGGAAAACGCATAGAATATTGGCCAACATTAAAACCAAGAACCACCCAAACCACAATATAAGTACTTAAATAATTGGTAACTCTTTCATCGCCAAAAATAGAATCAGCCGGGAAAATCCCGCAAGCAAAAGCAATAATAAACAACATTCCAAAGTATTCTCTTTTCATAAAATAGATTTTAATTAATCAAATGATTGCATAGAAACTAATTTAGAATAGGTTCCGTTTTTAGCTAAAAGTTCTTCGTGATTTCCTTGCTCAACAATTTTGCCTTTTTGCATTACCACAATCATATCGGCCTTTTGGATAGTTGAAAGTCTATGTGCGATGACAATTGAAGTTCTGTTTTGCATCATGTTTTCTAAAGCAATTTGTACCAATCGTTCGCTTTCAGTATCCAAAGCAGAAGTAGCTTCATCCAAAATCATAATTGGAGGGTTTTTCAAAACAGCGCGCGCAATTGATAAACGTTGCTTTTGCCCACCCGAAAGTTTATTTCCACTGTCGCCAATGTTGGTATAAATCCCTTCTGGCAAATCTTTTACAAATTCATAAGCGTTGGCAATTTTCAATGCAGCAATGACTTCATCGTCTGTTGCATCGAGCTTTCCTAATGAAATATTGGCTTTTATTGTTTCGTTAAACAAAATAGAATCTTGTGTAACCAATCCCATTAAACCACGAAGTGAATACAAATTCATGTCTTTGATGTCAACATTGTCGATGGTTATTTTACCTTCATTCACATCATAAAAACGGGTCAATAAATTAGCAATTGTACTTTTTCCACTTCCGGATTGTCCAACCAAAGCAACGGTTTTCCCTTTTGGAATTTGAAGCGAGAAGTCTTTCAAAACGTTTTCTTCTTGGTATCTAAAGTTGATATTTTCTAACGAAATTCCACTTTCAAAAGTTTCTTTATGAATAGCATTTGGTTTGGATGTAATGTTGTTTTCTTCTTCCATCAAAGTGAATACACGTTCGGCTGCTGCCAATCCTGTTTTTACCTGATACGATGCTTTTGAAATGTTTTTGGCTGGAGTCAAAATAGTGTAAGCTAAAGCAATATAAGTAATAAAAGTAGTTGAAGTTAATGAGTGTTCAATAATTACCATTTGTCCACCATACCATAATAAAGTCGCTATGGTCAAGATACCAAGAAACTCACTCAATGGTGAAGCCAAGTTGTTTTTGTTCCCAATACTGTTTGATAATCTCAATAATCGATTGACAGAAAAGTTAAATTTTGAGATAAAAGTATCTTCGGCATTGTATCCTTTAACGACTTTTAGTCCACTCAAAGTTTCATCAAGCACAGAAATATATACACCGTTCTCTTGTTGTGCTGAAGTTGATTTTGCTTTTAAGTTTTTACCAACACGAGAAATTAAAATTCCTGAAATCGGAATAAAAATAAACACAAAAAATGTCAGTTTTGGACTTATGATAAACATAGTAATTATAGAAAAAAGGATTGTCAAAGGCTCTCTGACAACTAATTCCAGTACTTGAAAAAACGAGTTTTGAACTTCATTTACATCACCAAGCATTCTCGACATTACATCACCTTTTCTTTTTTCGGAATAAAAGGAAATTGGCAAATGAATGATTTTGTTATATAGTTTTTCACGAATGTCTCGCAGTACTCCATTCCTAAGTCGAGTTACGTGATAAGACGCAAAATAATTGGCTGCGTTTTTTAAAAAAGCAGTGGTAATAATTATAGAAATAACAAAAAGCAAAGCAATTTTAAAATCGTAATTAGCTGTTAGCGATGTTATTTTATAGTTCAAAAACTGTTCTAAATATTGTTTAATTCCACCAATTCCTTTGAAAACTGGGGCTGTAGTTACTTTTTCGTTAAGTCCAAATAAAACGTTAAGCGTTGGTATCATTGATACCATCAATAAAGTTGAAAAGAGCGCGTAAAAAATATTAAAGAACACGTTGAAGAAAATGTTCTTTTTGTAGGTAAGCGCAAAAGGAATTAATTTTTTGAGATTGCTATCCATTAGTTTAATTGCATTTCTGAAATTATATTTGCGATTTTAGTATCTAGAAATGCTTCAGCACCCGGAATTTCATCCAAACTTTCAATAGCAGTATTCACACTGAAATAGAATTTTATTTTGGGTTCAGTTCCACTTGGACGGGCACAAATTTTGGAACCATCTTCTAAATAATAAATCAATACGTCCGATTTAGGAACGAATAAGGTTTCTGTTTCATTGGTTAGAAGATTCTTTGCTGTCGAGTTTTGATAATCTTCTAGCATAACTACACGTTGCCCGTTTATTTCAGAAACTGGTTTTTCGCGCATATCAACCATCATTTGCTTAATTTCGTTTGCGCCTTCGATACCTTTTTTAGTAATCGAAATCAAATGTTCTTTGTAGAAACCAAAGTCAACATACATTTGCTCTAATTCTTTGTAAACCGAACTTCCTTTTTCTTTAGCTTGCGCCGCAATTTCACACATTAATAAAATGGCACCAACAGCATCTTTATCGCGCACAGCATCACCAACCATAAAGCCAAAGCTTTCTTCGCCACCGCCAATAAATTTAAGTTCAGGAAAATCTCTGATAAATTTGGCAATCCATTTAAAACCGGTTAAGCCAACTTTGCATTCTACTTCATAAGCCGAAGCTAATTCGAGCATCATTGGAGTAGAAACGATAGTCGAACCTATAAATTGTTTACCATCAATTTTTCCGGCTTTTTTCCATTGTTCCAAAAGATACTGCGTCATGACAACCATAGTTTGGTTTCCATTCAACAACTGCATTTCTCCTTTATTATTTCTAACAGCTACACCAAGTCTGTCACTATCAGGATCAGTTCCAAAAACGATATCAGCATTTATTTTATCAGCCAAAGCCAAAGCCATCGTCAATGCTTCCGGTTCTTCAGGATTTGGGGAAATAACTGTTGGGAAATCACCATTTGGCTCAGCTTGTTCGGGAACAATATTGATATCGGTATAACCTGCTTTTTCTAATACTTTCGGAACCATTTTGATAGAAGTTCCGTGTAGTGAAGTGTAAGCAATTTTTAAATTTTTTCGCGCTTCCGCAGAAGTGTTAAAACTTGCATTATCAACAGTCGATTTGCCGAAAGCTTCATCAACGGTAATATCAATATATTCAATCAGACTTTCGTTAGTGTCGAATTTGATTTCGCTGTATTTTAAGGTTTCAATTACCTGAACAATTTCAGCATCATTTGGTGGAACGATTTGTCCACCATCTTGCCAATATACTTTGTATCCGTTATATTCCGGTGGATTATGCGAAGCTGTCAAAACAATTCCGGCGTGGCAATTTAAATATCTGACCGCGAAAGATAATTCTGGAGTTGGGCGCATTTCTGAAAACAAATACACCTTAATTCCGTTTGCCGAAAAAACATCAGCAACGACTTTAGCTAAAGTATTGCTGTTATGTCGGCAATCATAAGCAATAGCGACCTTCAGTTGTTCGCCAGGAAATGATCTTTTTAAATAATCAGATAAACCCTGGGTGTTTTTTCCAAGAGTGTATTTGTTGATACGATTGGTTCCAACGCCCATTATTCCACGCATTCCGCCAGTCCCAAATTCCAAATTTTTATAGAAACTCTCTTCTAAGTTTTTCGGAGAAGAAGTCATCATTTCTGTGATTTCATCTTGTGTTGTTTGGTCAAATGTCGGTGTAAGCCATTCGTTTATTTTGTCTAAGATATTTTGTTCGATATGCATGTTCTTAATTTTTATAACCTATTTTATTTCTTTCAGTTTTTTGATTTTTATCCTTGTCAACCAAGTAGTTTAGTGCTTTGTAAATATCGGGAAACTGACTTTCAATTTCTTCAATTCTGGTTTTAAGTTCAGCATAAGTTAAAGAAAATTGTCTAATGGTTACAAAAGCCCTGATAATTGAAATATTGATTTCTATCGCTTTTTCACTATTCAAAACACTGGAAAGCATTGCGATTCCTTGTTCTGTAAAAGCAAAAGGCATGTATCTGATTCCTCCACGGTTTGAGGACGCAATTTGCGTCCTCAAACTATTGAATTCAATTTCAGTAAGTTCAAACATGAAATCTTCAGGAAAACGATTACTATTTCTTCTGACTGCTTCTTTAAGACGTTTGTTTTCAACATTATAAAGCAAAGCCAAATCAAAATCAAGAATGACTTTATGACCACGTATTTCAAATATTTTATTTTGAATTACTTCTAATTCCATATTTTTAGAATGTTTGAGGTCACAATTTGCGACCTCAAGTTTAACTATAAATTCACTTCTTTAGAAATTTTATAACGCTCTTCGTTGTTCTTTGTTCTGAGAATTATTTCGCCCAAAAATCCGGCTAAAAATAATTGAGAACCAATAATCATAGCCGTTAAAGCGATATAGAAAAGGGGATTTTCGGTAACTAAAATAGTTGGTTCATTAAATACAAATAATTTCAAAAGCTTGATTGTGATAATTAAAAAGGTCGAAATGGATCCAATGATAAACATAATCACACCAAGCGCACCAAAAAGATGCATCGGACGTTTACTGTATTTTGATAAAAACCATATCGTAATCAAATCTAAAAAACC
The DNA here is from genome assembly GCA_043733645.1 of Flavobacterium sp. Lineage (GTDB taxonomy): Bacteria > Bacteroidota > Bacteroidia > Flavobacteriales > Flavobacteriaceae > Flavobacterium. The sequence goes on from JAYTGH010000201.1 coordinate 5,868, forward strand.
ATTGATAAATCGGTTCATACCAAATTTAGATTCGCCATATTTTCGAGCCTGATGTATCACTACTTTTTCGCCTATTTTTCCGAATCCGGCGTTTTTAGCCAAAACAGGAATGTAACGATGCATTTCGCCCGAAACTTCTATGTTTTTGATAACCACATTTTTGTATGCTTTTAAGCCACAGTTGAAATCATTAAGCTGAACTCCGG
>JAYTGH010000202.1:0-6069 GCA_043733645.1 Flavobacterium sp.
TCAATGGTAATTGGATATTTCAACGCCATATCTTCCAATGATGGATCTTGAAAAACCACAAATGGAGGAACGCCTAACTTCTTGGCTACTTTTTTTCGCAACTCGCGCAACATCGCCATTAAAGCTTCATCGGCAGTTCCGCCTACTTTTGATGCCGTTACTATAGCATCGTCCTCTGCTTCATTATATTCATGATCTTCCGACATCATGAAGGATGTTGGATTTTTAATGAATTCATGACCTTTGTCAGAAACTTTTAAAATTCCGTAGGTTTCGATATCCTTTGTTAAAAGTCCATCAACTAAAACCTGCCGAATCAATGCCATCCAATAACGCTCTTCAAAATCTTGTCCAGCTCCAAAAAAGGTTTGTGAATCAGTTCTATGCGCTTTAATCATTGCGTTAACTCTTCCGATAAGCGTAAAGCAAATTTCTTTTGATTTGTATAAATATTTGGTGTCTCTAACAATTTCTAGAAGCAGTTTGACTTGGTCTTTGGCTTCAACTTTGGTTTTTGGGTTGCGAACATTGTCATCCATATCGGCGCCATCGCCCGTTTCGCTATCAAATTCTTCACCAAAATAATGCAATAAAAATTTACGTCGAGACATAGAAGTTTCAGCATAAGCGACAACTTCTTGTAGTAAGGCAAAACCAATTTCTTGTTCAGCCACCGGCTTGCCCGACATGAATTTTTCTAGCTTTTCAACATCTTTATAAGAATAGTAAGCCAGGCAATGCCCTTCTCCTCCATCTCGTCCACCACGACCTGTTTCCTGATAATAACTTTCTAATGATTTTGGAATATCATGGTGAATTACAAAACGAACATCGGGTTTATCAATTCCCATTCCGAATGCGATGGTGGCTACAACCACATCAACATCTTCCATAAGAAACATATCCTGATGTTTGGCTCTAGTTTTGGCATCCAAACCGGCATGATAGGGAACAGCTGAAATTCCGTTAACTTGTAAAACTCCGGCAATTTCTTCTACCTTCTTCCGACTTAAACAATATATAATTCCGGATTTACCTTTATGCTGTTTTATAAAGCGAATGATATCCGATTCTATATTTTTTGTTTTGGTGCGTACTTCATAAAATAAATTGGGGCGATTGAAAGAAGCCTTAAAAGTGGTAGCATCAGACATATCCAAATTTTTAAGAATATCTTCTTGGACTTTTGGCGTAGCCGTTGCAGTTAAACCAATAACTGGTACATCACCAATTAGCTTGATGATCGCTTTTAAATTTCGATATTCTGGTCTGAAATCGTGTCCCCATTCCGAAATACAATGCGCTTCGTCTATGGCAACAAAAGAAATTGGTACATTTTGAAGAAACTCAACATATTCTTCTTTGGTTAATGATTCCGGTGCTACGTATAATAATTTGGTAATTCCTGAAGTTATATCCTTTTTAACTTGATTTATTTCTGTTTTGGTAAGTGAGGAATTTAATACGTGGGCAATACCATTTTCGGAAGATAAACTTCGGATAGCATCTACCTGATTTTTCATTAAAGCAATAAGCGGTGAAACCACGATAGCGGTTCCTTCCTGAATCAATGCAGGCAACTGATAACATAATGATTTTCCGCCACCAGTAGGCATAATAACAAACGTATTATTTTGAGTAATAATACTTTTTATAACTTGTTCTTGTAATCCTTTAAATTGGTTGAAGCCAAAATATTTTTTTAATTCTTTATGAATGTCAATTTCGTTTAAATTCATTCTCTGTTAATGGTATTTTTACATAAATTTGCAAACATAAAGATAAGACTTTCTTTCATACATACAAATTTTATATCGTTACAATTTTGATAAATAAAGAAACCATTCTTGCTTCTGCCAAAAAGACCATTTTGTCTGAAAGTGAATCTATTGCAAAGCTATCCGATTTTTTAGATGACAATTTTGTAAATGCAGTTGAAATCATCCATAATTCAAAAGGGCGATTAGTCATAACCGGAATTGGTAAAAGTGCTATCATAGCCCAAAAGATTGTAGCGACCTTAAACTCTACCGGAACTCCTTCCTTATTTCTTCATGCTTCAGAAGCCATTCACGGCGATTTAGGCATGGTGCAACCTGGTGATGTAGTTATTTGCATTTCAAAAAGCGGCAATAGTCCGGAGATTAAGGTTTTGGTTCCGTTGTTAAAACGATTCGGAAATAAACTGATTGCTATTACCGGAAATACAACTTCTTTTTTAGGAAAAGAAGCCGATTTTGTTTTGAATACTTACGTCGAAACGGAAGCGTGTCCGATTAATTTAGCGCCCACCAATAGTACAACAGCCCAATTAGTTATGGGTGATGCGATTGCAGTTTGCTTAATGGAAATGAAAAATTTCACTGCAGAAGATTTTGCCAAATACCATCCTGGTGGTGCTTTGGGGAAAAAATTATTACTGCGTGTAGCCGATATGCTCGATACTACTCATAAACCTATAGTAGCGCCTGACTCTACAATTAAAAAAGTTATTGTAGAAATATCCGAAAAACGTTTAGGAGTTACTGCTGTTGTAGAAAATGAAAAAGTTATCGGTATCATAACGGATGGTGATCTTCGAAGAATGTTAAATAAGACCGAAAACATTTCGGGATTAACAGCCAAAGATATTATGACTGAAAATCCAAAAACTATTAAATCAAATGATATGGTTAGCGATGCCTTGAATATTCTCGAAGATTATTCAATTACGCAGTTAGTGGTTGTTGATAATGGCGATTATAAAGGTGTTATTCATTTACATGATATTTTAAAAGAGGGAATCCTATAATGGCAAAAATCAAGAAACCAAAAGGCGAAATGTCGTTCTTAGACCATCTTGAGGAATTGAGATGGGTTTTAGTGAAATCTTCTGCGGCGGTTGTCATCATGGGAGTCGTTTCGTATTTCTTTGCAGATTATATTTTTACTAATATTATTTTTGGACCAACAGATCCTAGTTTTATTACCTATCGTTTCTTTTGTGAAGCTTCTCATTATTTAGGATTTGCAGATAGTATTTGCATAACAGAACTCAATTTCATTATCCAAAACACGGAAATGGAAGGTCAGGTAAACATTTTTGTCTGGATTTGTATCACCGCTGGATTTATTTTGGCTTTCCCCTATATACTCTGGCAATTTTGGAAATTTATCAGTCCTGCTTTAAATGAAAAAGAAAAAAAAGGGGCAAAACTCTTTATTTTTATATCTTCAATACTATTCTTTCTGGGTGTACTTTTTGGCTATTATGTAATTGTGCCTATGACCGTAAACTTCTTGGCTACATTCTCAATCAGTAGCGTTGTTAAAAACCAGTTCAGCATTGATTCCTATGTAAGTATGGTAAAAACGGCTGTTATTGCCAGCGGATTATACTTCGAATTGCCAATTATTATTTATTTTTTGACCAAATTAGGGTTAGTAGGCCCAAGTTTCCTAAGAAAATACAGAAAATGGGGTATTGTAATTATATTAATCATTGCTGCAATCGTTACGCCGCCCGATGTTGTGAGTCAAATCACTGTTGCTTTACCCATGTGGCTCATTTATGAAGGCTGTATTTGGATTTCGGCTGTAGTAGAAAAAAATAAAAAGAAAGATGAGCAAACTAGTTGAAGAATTTAATGAGTATCGTTCTAAAATGAACGAAAAATTATTGGCTGACAATAATAAAATTGTAAAACGTATTTTCAATTTGGATACCAATGCTTATGCGGAAGGTGCGCTTGATGTGAAGACTAAAGAACTTCTCGGATTGGTTGCATCTGCAGTATTGCGTTGCGATGATTGCATCAAATACCATTTGGAAACAAGTTATAAAGAAGGCATTTCCAAAGAAGAAATGATGGAAGCCATGGGAATTGCTACTTTAGTAGGCGGAACCATCGTAATTCCGCACTTGAGAAGAGCTTATGAATTTTGGGAAGCACTTGAGGAAAGTGGTCAGTAATAAGAAGGCAGAAAGCAGTTTTCCAAAATTAGAGTTAAAACAATGAAAAATACTTAGTTACTCAGTAACTTTGCCACTTAGCAACTCAAAAAAAATGAAGTTAAGAGCCGAAAATTTAGTTAAAACCTATAAAGGCAGAAGTGTCGTTAAAGGCATTTCTGTAGAAGTAAATCAAGGTGAAATCGTGGGGCTTTTAGGTCCGAATGGTGCCGGAAAAACAACCTCTTTTTATATGATTGTTGGATTGGTTAAACCAAATTCAGGAAATATCTATTTGGATGACATGAATATTACCGAATATCCAATGTATAAGCGTGCACAACATGGAATTGGGTATTTAGCACAGGAGGCTTCCGTTTTTAGAAAACTGAGTATTGAAGACAATATCCTGAGCGTTTTACAATTGACTAAACACACCAAAGAAGAGCAGATTGCCAAAATGGAAAGCCTGATTGCCGAATTTGGTTTGGAACATATCAGAACCAATCGCGGTGATTTACTTTCGGGTGGAGAGCGTCGTAGAACCGAAATAGCACGTGCCTTGGCAACTGACCCAAAATTTATTCTGCTTGATGAACCTTTTGCAGGAGTTGACCCTGTAGCGGTTGAAGATATTCAGCGTATTGTAGCCCAACTGAAAGATAAAAATATTGGAATCCTAATTACCGATCACAACGTTCAGGAAACCTTAGCTATTACAGACAAAACGTATCTGATGTTTGAAGGTGGAATTCTAAAAGCCGGAGTGCCGGAGGAATTAGTGGAAGACGAAATGGTAAGAAGGGTTTATCTCGGACAAAATTTTGAGCTTCGTAAAAAGAAACTTGATTTTCACAAATAATAGTAAAAAGCTCCATTTTTCATAAATAAAGCGTCAAAATTCAAAAATCATCGCTTTTTTCGTTGAAAGTACGCTGTTAAAAGCTTGTGTCAAAAAAAATCAATCCGAACACTTTGACACAAAAGTGTGTCAAAAATATTTTTCGAAGAAAAAATGTAACAAAAGTGTGTCAAACTGTGTCATCGGATAAAAATTGACACAAACAAAGCCCTTATTATGCTTTTTTGGTAAACCTATTATTGATTACTGATAATAAAACATAAATTAGTATTATCAACGGAACTGCCAGTATTTGAAGGAAAATCAACATCAAAACAGATAGTGCTAAAAAGAAAATCTGTAATTTGTATTTGGCAAAATTAAAATCCTTAATCTTCAATGAAAATAGTGGGATTTCGGCGTTCATTACATAAGCGCTTATCAATGTTAAAACTATTAAGAACCATTTATTATAAATAACACCCGAAAAATTATCATCGTAAAATGCGATATTAATTAAAGGTAAACTCGTAAAAAACAAAGCATTGGCAGGAGTTGGCAAACCTATAAAAGAATCCGATTGTCTTTCATCAATATTAAATTTAGCCAAGCGATAACAAGCACCTAATGTTATGATAAAACCCAAATAAGGCAAATAACTTTCAGTCCCAAAGGCATCAGAGTTCTGCATTAATTTAAACATAACATAACCTGGCACAACACCACTTGTTACCATATCTGCCAAAGAATCCAATTGAACACCCAATGGTCCAGCAACGCCAAATTTTCGGGCAAAGAAACCATCAAAAAAGTCGAAGAAAATCCCCAGACAGACAAACCAAAACGCTAATGTAAAGTCAGAATTCGAAACAAAAACTAAAGCCACGCAACCACTAAACAGATTTAACATCGTAAATAAATTGGGAATCTGCGCTTTGATATTCATTCTGACAAAGTTTTTTAACGTTTCAGCAAATTTAATACAATAAGTTAACCCTTTCTACGTTTTATAATAGAGATTTTTATTTGATATTTGTAAAAAGAAAAATTGCCTTGAAAAAAATAATTGCTATTCTACTGCTTTTTATTAGCATAACAACTCATGCACAATCAGTTAGAAAATACTCCAATGAATTTATGAATATTGGAGTTGATGCTGCTGCATTGGGAATGTCGAATGCAGTAACGGCTTCAACAGGCGATGTAAATTCGGGCTATTGGAATCCTGCAGGTTTATTAAAGATTGAAGATAGCGAAGTTTCCCTGATGCATGCGAGTTATTTTGCCAATATTGCCC
>JAYTGH010000203.1:0-6050 GCA_043733645.1 Flavobacterium sp.
AATTCATATTTAAATCCCAAGCAAATGCTGGATTTTTTTCTGCCGTTGCCGAAAGCAACGCTGCCATTAAATAAACATCTGTAATTTGATATTGCTCAATTAAATGTTCAATCTGATTGTAATCTAAAGCATTGACAACTTCAAAAATACCGTTGTTGACAATATCATTATTTAGTTTTCTGATATCGGATGCAATAACATTATCGTTGCCGTAAATACGCCGCAATTTTTGTGTAAGCTCGGTTCCGATTTGCCCACAAGCTCCTATGATTAGGATTTTTGTACTCATGTAGTGTTGTCTTTTTGTGTCACAAATATACCGTTTTTAGGAAATGTAACTTCTGTAAAAAAACAGTTTTCTTTTTAATAAAATTAGATGATTATCAGAAGCTTTACGACGATTCTATTTTACATAGTGTTTCATGCACTATCCATGCCTTTACTAGGGAGTAAGCATGGCGTATGACTCGTCCTAAAATAACTATCCAGCTTACTAAATAAATCCTGCTATAGCTATACAAATATAATTCTTAATCCTAAATCTACTATACAACTGTTTTTTCATGATTAAAACTTCTGTTATAGTTATTCCATCGTTTGTTTAATTTCAGCACTAGCGTGGAAGTTTCTGATTCAATATGGTTGCGTTTTTATAATACTCTAACTCTTATTTATTCTTACAAAAATAAAACATAACCTATCGTTCAAAAAAAAGCTGCTGACGAACCTTTTCAATTTGTCCGCATGAAACAATCAGTTCGTCCGCATGAATCAATCAGTTTGTGCGGACGAACTGATTGATTCACCATGGTCTTTTTGAACCCCTGTATTTACTGGTGCTCCCGAAGGCAAAAAGGTGGTTTCAGAATTGTGCTGAGGCATTGATTTTTGTAGGAAGAAATTAGAATGGATATTCTCCGTATTTTCAATTTCTTTGACAATTTTTAAAATCAGTCGCTTGTCATAACGACTTTGATTGTGCTCCCGTGAAGCATAAACTTCTTATTCATCGTGTTCCCTATACACTGTTTTTGTGTATCGCTATTTCAGGACAAGACAGTACCATAAAATTATAATCCCTTTAACAACTTCATACTAAAGTTTCCTTTTACCTTTGTACCTTTGTGTCTTTAACGCCTACCCATGAAATTATATTTTTCAACATTACTATTCTTACTGGTATTGCTTTCTTCCTGCCAGCAAGATCCAAAAGACCGCGCGTTGGAGCAAGAAAAAGAAACGCAGAAAAGAGAAGTCATATTTACTACTATCAATAACGGTTGGAATTTTAATTCACAACCCATAAATGAAACTTCAAGAGGACTGACAACCAATTGGGCAGAATGGCGTGTGTTTCTCAACGAGTTAAGCCAAAAACCCAAAAGCAGCATTGGCGCTTTTCAGCAAAAAGCCAAAACACTTTCTAAAAGAGCGGCTGAATTGAACAACAACATTCCTATTAAATATGACATCCCAGAAGTAAAAAGCCGAATTGCTGTTCTTACGACCAAAGTCAATGCGGTAAATCTATACATTCACCTGAATCAAATTCCCGACCAAAAGATTGTACAATTAGTTCAGGAAATTAATACCGTAGTCGCGTCTCTGCAATGGCAACTAGATGAAATTAAACGTAAAAGCGAAATCAAAATAGAAGATGGCGAAGGCGATATGATACGAATGTTAGATACAACCAGAGCAATTCCGAACAACCCTGTTCCAAAAAATATAAAATAAGTTTTGAGTTTAACTTCATTATACAACGGTTATCTCCATTCGACGAAAGTCAAACAAATAACGGACACACTCGAAAATCCTTTAGCCAAAATACAGCTAAAAGGACTTTTGGGTTCCTCGTTCTCGTTCGTATTTCAGGCAATTTTCAAGCAAAGCGATAAACCATTTCTGTTGATTTTTAACGAAAAAGAAGAAGCGGCCTATTATTTAAACGATTTGGAACAGATGATTGGTGCGAATGACGTGCTGTTTTATCCAAGTTCCTATCGTCGCCCCTACCAAATTGAAGAAACCGACAACGCCAATGTGTTATTGCGCTCTGAGGTTTTAAACCGAATCAATTCGCGTAAAAAACCAGCCGTTATTGTCTCCTATCCCGAAGCGCTTTTTGAAAAAGTGGTAACCCGAAAGGAACTCGAGAAAAACACTTTGAAAATATCGGTTGGCGAAACGGTTACTATCGATTTTATCAACGAAGTTTTGTTTGAATACGAATTCAAACGCGTTGATTTCATTACCGAACCTGGAGAATTTTCGGTTCGTGGCGGAATTCTGGATGTGTTTTCTTTTTCGAATGACAATCCGTATCGTATCGAGTTTTTTGGAAATGAAGTCGATAGCATTAGAACCTTTGATGTTGCAACGCAGCTTTCGATAGAAAAGCAAACCAAGATTACCATTATTCCCAATCTGGAAAATAAATTCGTAGATTCCTCAAATTTCGGAATGACACGTGAAAGTTTTTTAGATTATATCAGCGATAAAACTGTTTTATGTATTGAAAATACGGAGTTTCTAACTTCACAATTAGACAAGCTTTTTGGCAAAGCCATTGAAACTTTTGATAAACTTTCTAAAGATATAAAACATGCTGCGCCAGAACATTTGTTCCTAAATCAGGAAGGTTTTTTGCACAAAGCGTTAGACTTTTCCATCATCGAATTATCGAACAAACCTTTGTTCAAAACGACTAAATCTTTTGAATTTCACATACAACCTCAACCTTCTTTCAACAAACAATTTGATTTATTGCTGAACAACTTAAGTGAAAATCATTTTAATGGGTATACCAATTATTTGTTCTGTTCGAATGAAGGGCAAGCCAATCGTTTTCATGATATTTTCGAGTCGATAGATGAAGCAAACAGCGAAAATATCCGCAAGCAATATCACACCATTGTTTCGTCTTTGTACCAAGGTTTCATTGATGAAGAAAACCAAATTGCCTGTTATACGGACCATCAGATTTTTGAACGTTATCACAAATTCAACATCAAAAATGGCTATTCGAAAAAGCAGACGCTTACACTGAAAGAACTGAATTCCTTATCTGTTGGCGATTATGTAACACACATCGATCACGGAATTGGAAAGTTTGGCGGTTTGCAAAAAATACAAGTCGAAGGCAAAACGCAGGAAGCAATTAAATTGGCTTATGCCGATAATGACATCGTATATGTGAGCATTCATTCATTACACAAAATTTCGAAATACACCGGAAAAGACGGAACTCCTCCAAAGATATACAAGCTTGGTTCCAACGCATGGAAAACCCTAAAACAAAAAACCAAAGCGCGTGTCAAACACATTGCGTTTAACCTGATTCAACTCTACGCAAAGCGCCGATTGGAAAAAGGTTTTGCCTGCGCACCTGATAGTTATTTGCAAAAAGAGTTGGAAAGCTCCTTTATTTACGAAGATACACCAGACCAAATTACAGCCACGCAAGATGTGAAAGCCGATATGGAAAAAGATCGCCCGATGGATAGATTGGTGTGTGGCGATGTAGGTTTCGGGAAAACAGAAGTCGCTATTCGTGCGGCTTTTAAAGCGGTTGACAATAGCAAACAAGTTGCGATTTTAGTTCCGACAACTATTTTGGCGTATCAACATTATAGAACATTTACCGAAAGGTTAAAAGATATGCCAGTCAATATTGGCTACCTCAACCGTTTCAGAACAGCGAAAGAAAAAGCAAAAACCATAGAAGATTTAGCTTCGGGAAAATTAGATATTCTGATTGGAACACATCAATTAGTCAGCAAAAATGTAGTGTTTAAAGACTTAGGTTTGCTGATTGTTGACGAAGAACAAAAGTTTGGTGTAAACGTAAAAGACAAACTAAAAACCATTGCTGCCAATGTTGATACATTGACTTTAACTGCAACTCCAATTCCGAGAACATTACAGTTTTCATTAATGGCTGCCAGAGATTTATCTGTAATTACAACGGCGCCGCCAAATCGTTATCCCATCGAATCAAAGGTTGTTGGTTTTAGCGAAGAATTAATCCGTGATGCGGTTTCGTATGAAATTCAAAGAAACGGGCAGGTTTTCTTTATCAATAATCGAATCGAAAATATAAAGGAAATTGCTGGTATGATTCAGCGATTGGTACCCGATGCGCGCGTTGGCATTGGTCACGGCCAAATGGAAGGCAACAAACTGGAAGAGCTGATGCTTGGCTTTATGAATGGCGAATTCGATGTTTTGGTAGCAACAACCATTATCGAAAGTGGCTTGGATGTGCCGAATGCGAATACGATTTTTATTAACAATGCTAATAATTTTGGGTTGTCCGATTTGCATCAAATGCGTGGTCGTGTGGGTCGAAGTAATAAAAAAGCGTTCTGTTATTTTATTTGTCCACCGTATTCGGTTATGACTGACGATGCCCGAAAACGTATTCAGGCCTTGGAACAATTCAGTGAACTAGGAAGCGGTTTTAATATTGCCATGAAGGATTTGGAAATCCGTGGTGCCGGAGATTTATTGGGTGGAGAACAAAGCGGTTTTATCAACGAAATTGGTTTCGAAACCTATCAAAAAATAATGAACGAAGCTATTGAAGAGTTGAAAGAAAACGAATTCAAGGCCCTTTATGAATCAGATAATGATGTCGACACCAAAGAATATGTAAAAGAATTACAGATTGATACTGACTTCGAATTGTTGTTCCCAGATGAATACATCAACAACATTACTGAGCGTTTGAATTTGTATAACGAGCTCGGAACTATTAAAGACGAAGCCGGTTTATTAGCTTATGAAACCAAACTCATTGACCGATTCGGAGCATTGCCAAAAGAAGCAAAAGCGCTCTTGAACAGTATCCGCATCAAATGGATTGCGACGCAAATGGGAATCGAAAAAATTATCATGAAGCAAGGCAAACTGATTGGTTATTTTGTTGGCGACCAGCAATCAGCTTATTATAATTCGAAGCAATTCCGAAACATGGTTCAGTTTGTGCACCAACATGGTAACATTTGTAAAATGAAAGAGAAAGAAACTAAAAACGGTTTACGATTGCTTATCACTTTTGAAAATGTAAAATCCATTAATAAAGCTTTAGAGTTTATGGAAATGATGAAGCAATAAATAAAAAAACCACCAAAATTTCTTTTGATGGTTTTTAGTATATATTCCTTTTTATTCTTTCACAAATTTACTGATAAACTTCTCTTCTACTGAAAAAGCTTGAAGAATATATGTTCCTGCCGCCAATCGTTCCACGTTTATTTGATTGTTTTCGGGTTTTTCTTCCAAGATTACTTTGCCAAGTAAATCAATAACTACAACTTTATCTACGGTTTTGTCATTTGTGGTTTCAAACGATAATATACTATTGGTTGGATTAGGATACAACTTAATGTTATTTATTACACTAATAACAGCATCATCTTGTTTAAATAGCACAGGACAACTTCCCTCAGTTAAAGTAAGGCTCTTTATTACGCTTGAAACACCACAAGCATTAGTGGTTTTTACTTTGATTGATTGAGTACCCGTAAAAGCACCATAGTATACAACAACGGTATTTGTGTTTTGCCCGCTAATTATGGTAGCTCCTGAAGGAACCGTCCAAGTGTAAGTAACAGCTCCTAAAACCAAAGGAGTAGTAAACGTTTGATTGCAACTAGAATAAGTAGTGCCACCACTTATAGAAACTACGGCTGGCATTGTAGTAGTTAAATTAATGACTTTATTGGTTAAACTGTTTCCAATACCATTAACCGAAGTAATAGTTATAGTTCTATTTGGGGCTATTGTCGAAGAAGTAGTCGTAAAACCAATAGGATACGTAACTCTAAAAGACAAATCACTAGTAGTTAATACATTTCCTAAATTACCTGGATTATTAGCTGAAGTTACCGTAGAACCAGGAGGAGCTGTGATAAGATAAGAACTAGTAGAAGAATCTCCTTTTATGGTATAACTATAAAATCTTCCGCCACAAACTCCAACATTTTGACCCGTAACAGTGGGAGCACCGGGAAGAAGGCCTGTTAGCGTTAACAATTTAGCGGTGG
>JAYTGH010000204.1:0-2102 GCA_043733645.1 Flavobacterium sp.
TTGAAACGGTGAAAAAATGTCCTTCCGGTGCTTTAACTTATTATTTAAATACCGAAAAATGAAAAAAATTATAGCCTTTGGCGGTTCGTCGAGCAAGAATTCCATCAACAAACAATTTGCTACTTATGTGGCTAATTTGTTTCCAAATGTATTTGTAGAAGTATTGGATTTGAACGAATATGAAATGCCTGTTTTCTCTGTTGACAAAGAAAAAGAAGATGGGATTCATAACTTAGCACATGATTTTTATGCCAAAATTGGAAGCGCCGATTTCATTGTACTTTCTTTAGCGGAACACAACGGTGCTTATTCTTCGGCTTTTAAGAACACTTTGGATTGGGCATCGCGAATCAACAACAAAACCTTTCAGCAAAAACCAATGTTACTTTTGGCGACTTCGCCCGGAGCAAGAGGTGGCGGCAGTGTTTTAGACATTGCTACCAAGAGATTTCCGTTTCAGGGCGCAGAAGTAAAAGGCAGTTTTTCGTTACCTACTTTTTATGAAAATTTTGATGCTGTGAACGGCATTATTAATCCAGAATTAAAAAATCAATTGTTGAAAATTATAGCATCTATAGAGATATAAAGATTTTTTGTAAAAATGAAACGTAGTATATTATTAATTATTTACATTTGGAAACTAACCCTTTAAAAAATTAAGTATGAAAAGTGTAAAATTTTTATTCCCTATTCTTTTACTCGCTTTAGTTATTTCTTCCTGTAGCAGCAGTAGTAGTAGTAATTCCACAAAAGTCAAATATCAAATCAGCGGGCTCGATAATTCGGTCGTTAACATAAGATTCTACGATGCTGCGGGTAGTCTTAATGAACTTACTGATTATACCCAATTTGGCGGTGGCGGAGATTCAAAAACAATAAGCCTGACTTCTAAACCTTTTGATGCCTTATTGCAGGTAGGCGTTAATAATACGGGTGCTACAGTTAAAACCTATGTATTGGTAATCTATGTTGATAATGTGGTAAAAAGTTCTTATAACCTAAGTGTCCCTGCTAGTACTAATACATCTGGACTAGTAGAATTTACAGTTCCAAATTCCTAAAGAATAAGTTCGATTTGGCTACAAGAAAATAGTATTTTTGCCATTCAAAACAATAAACAACTTTAGATGAAAGCACACGTTTTTCCAGGACAAGGAGCACAATTTACAGGAATGGGTAAAGAATTATATGAGAATTCGGCTTTAGCCAAAGAATTATTCGAAAAAGCCAACGCTATTTTAGGTTTCCGGATTACTGATATTATGTTTGAAGGCACTGCCGAAGAATTGAAGGAAACCAAAGTTACTCAACCTGCGGTTTTTTTGCATTCGGTAATATTGGCAAAAACCTTGAACATTAATCCCGATATGGTTGCGGGACATTCGTTAGGCGAATTTTCGGCATTAGTTGCCAACGGTGCTTTGTCTTTTGAAGACGGTTTAAAGTTAGTTTCACAACGAGCTATCGCAATGCAAAAAGCCTGTGAAATTAAGCCAAGTACGATGGCCGCAGTTTTAAATTTAGAGGATGAAATTGTGGAAGACATTTGTGCTTCGATTGATGGTATAGTTGTAGCAGCAAATTACAATTGTCCGGGACAATTAGTGATTTCGGGCGAATACAAAGCGGTAGAATTAGCTTGCGAAAAAATGAAAGAAGCCGGTGCCAAACGTGCTTTGATTTTACCTGTTGGCGGCGCTTTTCACTCGCCAATGATGGAACCTGCCAGAGAAGAATTGGCTGCAGCGATTGAAGCAACAACATTCTCAACGCCGAGTTGTCCGGTATACCAAAATGTTACGGCGAGCGCAGTTTCAGATGCTAACGAAATTAAGAAAAACTTAATCATTCAATTGACTGCGCCGGTAAGATGGACACAATCGGTACAACAAATGATTAAAGATGGCGCGACAAGTTTTACAGAAGTTGGGCCGGGAAAAGTATTGGTTGGATTAGTAAATAAAATTGACAAAGAAGTAGAAACGATTTCAGCTTAATTCTCTTATAATAAATTAAAATCCTCATAAACAATTGTTTGTGAGGATTTTTTATTTATATTTGATTAACCCATTAAACCTACAACCATGAAAAAAATACTACTA
>JAYTGH010000205.1:0-2101 GCA_043733645.1 Flavobacterium sp.
TGACCGTTAGCGGAAGGTGGAATTGGAATACGATTCATTAATAAAAGGATAAAATTTAACGAATTGGAAAATGAATTTGATTTGAAACCGTAAAGATAGAATCTTTATGACGCATTTATATCTGTTTAGATGCAAAAAAAAGATAAACTGCTTGTATAAACAGTTAAGTGGGGGTTACAGTTCAACTGAGGGATTAAAGGGAGGTGTGTTTATTGAATTTAAAAACCTCAAATACTGAGGGGTATCTTGCTTAATGATTGTTTTAAATCAACTATTGTTTTACGATTTTTTTCAAGATATGACCTTTATCTGTTTGAATATCAACGAAGTATAAACCAGATGGAAGCTTTAGTAGATTATTAATTTGGATGGTTTTTGCAAAATCTTTTTGTTGATACACTACCTTACCCATTATGTCATACATGCAGATAGTACAAGCAATTTGTGCTTCATTATCTAAATGGATTTGAATATAGTCTGAAAAAGGATTGGGATAAACTAAGGCATCTTTTTTTGTTTCAAGTTTTCCATCAAGTTTAGTGATAGAAGATAATCCATAAATCAATGTTTTAACGCCTGAATCATTTCCGAAGTAAGTATATTGAGAAGCAATAAGTTTATTTTTAGAATTGGGTAAAGTGCTAATTGACACCTGTTCGCAATAAGGAATTCGTAATAATTCCTTAGCGTCTTCATTGACAATAACAATAGATCGAACATCTGCACTGTTAAAAGTACCATATATGAACTCTAATTTTTCATCATCCACTAACAAATCTTCTGAAACACTAATAATCTGTCGGAATTTTTCAGATACTAAAGGAAGATTAAATTTTTTCAATAAGACCAATTTGTCGGTGTATATTTCGACATTATCATCTTTTACTAAAACTAATTTATCATTCAGTTTACTTTTTACAGAGAAAACAGTCCAATCTGTAGTTATAGTTTTTTCTAATTGAAATTGTGGGATGCTATAAATGTATTTTGGACCTGTGAAATCAGTATTAAAATAGACTAAATGTTTTCCATAAATGGCAGCTCTTCCTTCTGTTTTAGGAAATAGAATAGTACCGTTTTCTTTGGCTATATGAAACATTGGTAAATAAGTCAAAGTAGGATGTCGAACAACATAATTATAAAGCACTTCTATACTATTGTCTGAGTCAAAAATAGCTTGTGAAGGTTCTGCTTCATGATAATAAATAGTATTGGGAGGCAAATCTAATAAAGGCATTTTCTTAATAAGCCCCTGTTGAGTGTTGAAAATACTGAAATTTCCATCTACTCCAGCGTGAAAAAAAACATCTCCTCCAAATTCTAACTCTTTATATTTTAAAAATCCTCCCCCAAAATTCACTCTATCTTCTCTTTTGGCTGTTTTTACATCAATTACTTTTGTAGAAGCACTCTCTTGACCACTTACTGCAAATTGTTCAAAAATTTTATCATTGTCTTTAATGTGTATATATTGAAATGATGTTTGCCTAAAGGTATTAAAAGAAGGCAGCATCGTATCGCCTTTTTCATTGACAATAGATAAGGTTGCCATATCATTTGCCAAATAAGTGCGATAGACAAAATCCATTAGCGTATCGTTTTTCATGTTTTCAGTAAAAAAATCGTTGGAAGGAGCAAAAGGGTGCTGGATTACACGTCGAAGAGAATAGTCTGAATTATAAATGTAAGATGTTTTGCCCGCTCTCTTAATATATTGGTCTTTGCCTTGATTATTTAAAAAACGATAGACATAAGCCGAGTCATAAGCTTGTTCTAATCCTATTTGTGCTTTAACATTGAAACAGATAAGAAGCAGAATAAAGTGTAATAGTATTTTCATTGTGAAGATTTAAAAGGGTGAATGAAAGGGTTGTTTCAAAATGCAATATTTTACATATAAACGTCAATGGTTAATTATCATGATTTTAGTTTATTCAAAAATACACTTATAAGTTGAGATAACCAAATCCTTAATTTTTTGTTAAACCAAAAAATAAATGCTCCAAAGTATTGTATAAACCCCAAACGATTTTTACATTTGCACCACAAATCAATTCTCTTCAAAAAGAATTGTTTTTATAAAGACGAGCGGAGAGACAGG
>JAYTGH010000206.1:0-2101 GCA_043733645.1 Flavobacterium sp.
CTATTCGTAATTCGCCTGTGCTTGAACGGTAGTATGAAATGTGAGACTGACTTTCACTATAAACAAATTTCTTTGATCTCAGCTATTCACTTATAATACAAACACTAATGATAAAAAATTATGAAAAAGAATTTAATTTTAGCCCTAACGCTTTCTTTATTACTTTTCCAGTCAGTAAAAGTATCAGCTAAGGAGATAACAGTGGTATCTCCAAATAAAGATATAATAGTAAGCATAACACTTACAAATCAAATTGCGTTTAGTATTAATTATAAGCAAAAAAGCCTCTTAAAGAAAGGTGTTATTTCATTAGAGCTCTTAAAGGAAACT
Source organism: Flavobacterium sp. (assembly GCA_043733645.1). Lineage (GTDB taxonomy): Bacteria > Bacteroidota > Bacteroidia > Flavobacteriales > Flavobacteriaceae > Flavobacterium. The sequence continues at coordinate 331 of JAYTGH010000206.1, forward strand.
TTAGGAGATGATCCTAAGCTTATTAGATCAAGAACAAGCTCAATTGATGAAATTGTCCGTCCAATTGTACCATTAAAAAATAATGAGATAAGAAATAATTGTAATGTATTGACCCTTTCTTTTCGAAAGGATTACCAGTTGGAATTCAGGGTTTTTGATAATGGAGTTAGCTATCGTTTTATTACAACGAAACAGGGTGAAATCACTATTGTAAATGAGCATTCCAACTACCAATTTGCGGACAATTATCTGTCATATCTTTCAAAAACAGAACGTACATTTAGTAATTACGAGCATGTTTTTGCCCCCATTTTACTACACGATTTTAAAAAGAAGGATTTAGCGGTACTTCCATTGTTTATAGATGCACAAAAGGCTAAAATATTAATTTCTGAAGCAGATTTACATGATTATCCTGCCATGCTTATAAATGGGGACGAAAGCAATACTATGACAGGCTGGTTTCCAAAATATCCCGAAGAGACTGGACCCGTAATCGATCATCAGTATGATAACATAAGAGTTGATATTTTCAAAGAAGCCAACTATATTGCTCGCACTGCTGGTAGCCGGACTTTCCCGTGGCGTATATTTGCTATTGCCGAACAAGACAAAGATATTGTAACCAACGACATGGTTTATTTGCTGTCGAGTCCATCAGAATACTCAAATTTTGACTGGATAAAGCCAGGGCAGGTAGCTTGGGATTGGTGGAATGGCTATAATATTACAGGTGTCGATTTTAAAGTGGGAAAAAATACAGAAACATATAAATTTTTCATCGATTTTGCTTCAGAGTATGGCGTAAGGTATGTAATGTTGGACGGAGGCTGGTCATACAGTGCAATGGATATCAGCAGGCCAAAACCTGAAATAGATTTAGACGAACTGGTGAAGTATGGCAAACAAAAAAATGTCAGATTGTTTTTGTGGGCCTCATGGCTGGCTGTAGAAAAAATGCCATCATTTCTTGATTATGCAAAGAAAGTTGGTGTAGCCGGAGTTAAGATAGATTTTATGGACAGAAGCGACCAGTGGATGATGAATTTTTATGAACGAACAGCTAAAAAAGCTTTCGAAAATGGGCTATTGGTTGATTTTCATGGTTCCATATCTCCCAAGGGCCTAAGACGGGCATATCCAAATATTGTTGCATATGAAGGTGTTTGTGGAATGGAACAAAATTTGGGAGGTGGTTTTGATACGCCTAACAATCATGTCATGTTACCTTTTACCAGAAATGTTGTAGGACCAATGGATTACACCCCAGGTGCAATGCAATCTGTTCATAAAAAATATTGGTATGCTCACGAGATTAGCCCTATGAGTATTGGAACACGATCACATCAATTAGCGCTATATGTTGTTTTTGAAAGCGGCGTACAAATGTTGGCGGACAGCCCAATACATTACCGTAAAGAAAATGAATGTACTCAGTTTATTAAGGATGTACCAACTACATGGGACGAAACAGTTATTCTTAGTGGTAAAATCGGTGAATACATAATTGTGGCGAAAAGAAAAGGAGAAGATTGGTTTATTGGAGGCATTACGAATGATAAAGACAGAGAAATTGAAATTGACTTTTCTTTTCTGAAAAAAAATGCAAACTTCTCAATGGCCATGTTTACTGATGGGGTAAATTCTGATAGAAATGCGATGGATTACAAAAAGAAAACACAAAGAATACAATCCAATGATAAGATGTTAGTAAAAATGGCTTTTGACGGTGGCTTTGCTGCAAAATTAACTATTGAATAAACGGGTTATT
>JAYTGH010000207.1:0-6021 GCA_043733645.1 Flavobacterium sp.
ATTGAGAATAATGGATACGGACTATCAACACCAACAAACGAACAATACCGTTGTGAAAACCTGGCTGATAAAGGAGTAGGTTATGGCATGGAAAGCCACATTCTTGACGGAAATAATATAGTAGAAGTTTATACGAAAATTGCTGAACTTAAAGCTTCTTTAGCTAAAAATCCAAGACCTGTTTTATTGGAGTTTAAAACGTTTAGAATGCGCGGTCACGAAGAGGCGAGTGGTACTAAATATGTACCGCAAGAGTTGATGGATATGTGGGCTGTGAAAGACCCAATTTCAAATTATAAAGAATGGTTGCAACAAATCAGTGTGCTTTCGGAAGAAGAAGATACCAGAATAACCAAAGCAATCAAGAAAGAAATAGAGGAACATTGGGCAATTACACAAGCTGAACCAGAAGTAATTGCTAGTTTAGAAGAAGAATTAAATGATGTTTACAAACCATATGATTTTGAAGAAGTTGCTCCTTCAGATAAAGTAGAAAATAGTAGAGTTGTTGATGCCATTTCGAATGCCTTACGGCAATCGATGGAACGTCATGACAACTTGGTTATTATGGGACAAGACATAGCTGAATATGGCGGCGCGTTTAAAATCACCGACGGCTTCGTAGCACAGTTTGGAAAAGAAAGAGTTCGCAACACGCCAATTTGTGAAAGTGCTGTGGTTTCTGCCGGAATGGGATTGTCTATCAATGGTTATAAAGCGGTTGTTGAAATGCAGTTTGCCGATTTCGTTTCTACTGGATTTAATCCAATAGTGAATTTATTGGCTAAACAACATTACCGTTGGAATGAAAAAGCCGATGTTGTAATACGCATGCCTTGTGGAGGCGGTACACAAGCCGGACCATTTCACTCGCAAACTAACGAAGCTTGGTTTACTAAAACTCCGGGATTGAAAGTTGTTTATCCAGCGTTTCCTTATGATGTAAAAGGATTATTGAATACCGCTATTAATGACCCAAACCCAGTAATGTTCTTTGAACACAAACAGTTATACCGTTCGGTTTATCAAGAAGTGCCTTCGGATTATTATACCATCCCGTTTGGAAAAGCAGCTTTATTAAAAGAAGGAACACAAGTAACCATCATTTCTTTTGGTGCCGGAGTTCATTGGGCTTTGGATACTTTGAGTAAACATCCTGAAATCAGTGCAGATTTATTGGATTTAAGAACATTACAGCCTTTAGATACAGTAGCTATTTTTGCTTCCGTAAAGAAAACAAACAAAGTAATCATTCTACAGGAAGATACTCTTTTTGGAGGAGTTGCAAGCGATATTTCAGCGATTATAATGGAGCAATGCTTTGAGCATTTGGATGCGCCGGTGCGACGAGTTGGAAGTTTGGAAAGTGCAATTCCGTTTGTAAAAGCATTGGAAGATCAGTACTTACCAAAGGAACGATTTGAGCAAACGCTATTGGAACTTTTGAAATACTAGATTTTTCAAAGAAATATAACAAAGAGAACAGAAATGTAGTTATTTTGATTTTTTTAAATAATCTATTAATTTTCTGTCTTTAGAAATTGTTTGAATAATAAGTAAAATAATTAGGTTTAAAGCTAAAACACCAATTATGCTTAGAATAATAAATTTGTAACCCATTGTTTTATACTATTTAGTTGATTATTAAAAAGGGATTCGAATATACAAATAAATCATTATTTATTATTGTTTTTTTTTAAATTAATGTTAAATAATGTTAATTTATATGCTTTTTCATAAAAAAAACAGTATTTTTTTTACATTTAAGCTATATTCTATAAAATCAAATAGTGATAAAAAAATATAAGTCGACACTATCACTATTTTTATATTTTTCCTAAAATAAATTATGCGCCGGTAAGAATAGTTCTCAGTTTGGAAAGTGTTATTTCGTGTAACAGGTAACTGTCAAAAGAGTAATTTGAGAAAGCGTTATTGGAATAATAGGTTACTGTTATGTACTCAATTGTCATTCCGACGAAGGAGGAATCTCTTATTAACCCGTTGGGTGCAATTAATAAATTGTGTAAAAAAATTAATTTTTCAAGCTAAAATTAAACTCAATTAAAACATAAATGTCAATCTGAGCTTGTCGAAGACTAAAAAAAAGAGGCACTTCGACAAGCTCAGTGTGACAAATCGATATAAATTAGCTAAAAAAATAATTAAACCAATGGGTTCTTCTTAATGTTATTATAAGATTCCTTCGCCAGTTCGCATTCGCTCATGTCCTCCTTCGTCGGAATGACAAAATGACTATCAAAAGTGTTTTACGCCAGTATATTAGTATGTTTTTCCAATCTTTCCTGAATAACCTGTAATGGCGTCGCTATCGCATTAATGTATTGAAAATTCCCGTCACGTTGATTGTTTATTGAAAGTTGTATCGGACACGCTTCGCTTTGCACAGCATTTGCTTTAAAAGTATTTGTTTCGGAATCATAAACTACATAAGGTGCGCCGGAAGAACCGAATCTGAAATAACCTTTAATCAAATAACGCAATCCTTCAAGGTTGTAATTTCCGCCAATACGTTCCTGAAAGATGGCAAAATGCTCAGTAAAACCTTCTATTTGCGCTTTGTTTAATAGTTTCCCAATCTCGCTTGTAGGCGAACTTTGCAGACAATAATAATTCTCCTGATTGTCCTCTAAAAGCGTGTAATCGACTTCAAGGCTTGGCATCGCATCAATAATTGCTTGTGGTGTATTTATGATTTTGTATAAGGCAATATCTTCGTTATAAAAGGCTTCAACCAATACTACTTCGACCAAAAAAGTATGTCGCTTAATGGCTGGTTCTTCAAAAGATGTGGTGTGATCAAAATGAGCCGTCAATTCTGGATTATTATAAAACAAATTACTTTTGAATTGCACTACCAAATGTGGTTTACCAATCTTGCGTTCCATTAAGGTTACCCAACGGGTATCAAAGTTGATTTGTTTGAGCAAGTTGATGATGGCTTGAAAATCATTTGGATTAGTAATATTGGCATAGCGCTTTTGGTTGCCCAATTCTAATGGATAACAGCTTTCAAACAATTGTGCTTGTTCTGCATTTAAATAAGGGAAAATATCGGTGAGATAAATAGTATTGTCAATCGACTTGAAAATGGTAGCTTCAGTCTTTAGGTTGTGTGCCACCGAAAGAATAAAGCCATTGCCAATATGGAACGCGCAAATGTTGTTTTCAAAATGCCTTCTGTGTGGTTCCTCTTTATTCTGAATCAACATAATTCGAAAAAGTGGAGACGTTTGTTCGTGCGTTAGTTCTAATTTCTTTTGGAGCATGGCGTTTATAAAAATTAATTACTTAATATTTTTTGTTTTTGTTGTTCAAATTCAGTTTCGGTAATGACACCAATATCTTTAAGCTCCTTAAGTTTCATCAATTCATCAGCTATGCTAATTCTATTTGATACATTATTTGCTGTTGGTTCATTCGATGCTGCGCTTTTGGCAGCTTGTTTTCCTTTTTCAATGCCTTCTTTAATTTGTTTGACTTCTGCTTTAGTAAATCCATTGGCAGCCATCAATGTTCCTCCGGCAAAAATGGTAATAGAAGAAAAGCCAATTAAAGGTGTGTCAATTTCAACAGAAGCGATGTGATTAAAATCAAATTGTTTGGTTTCACCGCTGAACAAGCCAGGTATTTTTATTGTTATTCCTGTTGGTTCAAGATAAATTTCAGATGGGAATAATTTATTTCCGCTTGAAAGACGTGACGCAATAAATTTCATTGATTTGGTAATTAAGTATTATACTTTTCAAAGATAACAAAGAAAACAAACAATTGTAAACTGTAATTTTCAATTTAAATATTTAGTACCTTTAGGGTTGAAAAAATAAAATTCCCCACTTCTTCGCCTACTTGATATATCAGACTAACTTCAGTAGTGGTTTACTAAATAAATTAAAATACTATTTGTATGGAAAAGCAATTAGAAGAAATCCGTGAACAACAAAAAGCGTCATGGAACAAATTTTCTCCGGGATGGAAAAAATGGGATGAACTAATGATGGATTTTATGCAACCAATGGCTGATGAAATCATTACATTATTGAGATTAAAAGATACAGATAACGTTTTGGATATAGCCGCCGGAACTGGCGAACCTGGATTAACAATAGCTAAAATCGTTACCAATGGTATAGTAGTAATCACCGATTTATCTGATGATATGCTCGAAATTGCTCGTGAAAATGCAAACCTTAAAAACATAAAGAATATTGAAACCAAAGCGTGTGATGTTTGCGAATTGCCATTTGCAGATGATACATTTGATGCTATAAGTTGTCGATTTGGATTTATGTTTTTCCCTGATATGCTTCTTGCTGCCAAGGAAATGCAACGTGTTTTGAAACCAGGCGGAAGAATAGCTACTGCGGTTTGGAATGGCCCAGAAAATAACTTTTGGATAACAGCTGCGATGGGAACCATAAACAGAAACATGGAATTACCGTCACCACCGCTAGGTTCACCGGGAATGTTTCGTTGTGCTAAAGACAATTTTATCGTTGAGTTATTTCAACAAGCCAGATTTACTAATGTATCCCAGACTGAGGTTACAGGAAAACTAAAAAGCAACACCACCGATGTTTATTGGAATATGATGACAGAGGTTGCTGCTCCGGTAGTGGCAGCATTGAGTAAAGCTGACGATGCCATGAAAGAAAAAATAAAAAAAGAAGTATATCAAGCGGTCAATGAAAGATACCCTGATGGAAATGTCCAAATTGATTCTAGTGCTTTGGTCATTTACGGCGAGAAAGCTTGAGGAAATCAATAAAATAAATCCAGTATTAATTTAAAATTAAAAGTTATGCCAAAGTATGTTATTGAAAGAGAGATTCCCGGAGCGGGTGATTTAACACCGGAACAATTAAAGGGGATTTCGCAAACTTCTTGTGGAGTTTTGAGTAAAATGGGACCGCAGATACAGTGGGTAGAAAGCTTTGTTACAGGTGACAAAGTGTATTGTGTTTATATTGCACCCAATGAAGAAATGATAAGAGAACATGCCAGTCAGGGTGGTTTTCCTGCCAATAGCATTTCTCAAATTACAGCAATAATCAATCCGGTTACTGCTGAGTAATGTTAAAACCGAAACTATTTTGTTAAAGATAGTTTCGGTTTTTTTAATTCCAAATGAGTTAGTTCTTCAATTAACTTATTAACAAGAAAATAGTTCATAAATAAAGTTAGCTGTTAGTGCCTCAAATAATTAATTTGTTATATTTGAGACTGATAGCAATAAAATCAATGATAATCATTTCCCCTCTTGATTAGATTTTATGCTGCTGTATCACTTCAACTCTAACATTATGAACGAAAGAAATCTTTTCAAATCGGCTATTTTAACTTTGGTTATTGTAGTCACTGTCGTAGTAAGCTTTGAAATTTATTTGAGGAATAAAGGCGTTGTCATAGACTATGACGATGGGCCTCCGCTTTGGTCAAACAGTAGAGCAATGGTATATGAGCCAGCAGATAATGCTATAGTTTTTATTGGCTCTTCTCGCATCAAATACGATCTAGACCAGGCCACATGGAAAAGTTTGACCAATGTTCATCCGGTTCAATTAGCTATTGAAGGAAGCTGTCCGCGGCCTATTTTAGAAGATTTAGCTAACGATCCAAACTTTAAAGGAAAATTAGTTATTGATGTTACTGAAGGGCTATTTTTTTCTGTGGCGCCGCCTAATATGGAAACGGCTGTTGCCCGTATAAAATACTTTCACGACCGAACACCTGCACAACGCGCCAGTTTTGAATTAAACAAAGTCCTCGAGTCGCAGTTTGTGTTCTTGAATAAGGATTATTTCTCTCTAAACGCACAACTTAGTGGTTTGAATATAAAAAGCAGACCCGGAGTTTTTGTAGAGCCCTATTTTCCAAGAAATTTTTCAATGGTCACTTTTGGAAGACAGCACTATATGACTGATGAGTTTGTAGCGAACACTGCTGAACGCAATCAGGTAAAAAGCAATTGGGTTTTCTTTGCGAAGATGGCGATGAGTG
>JAYTGH010000208.1:0-6015 GCA_043733645.1 Flavobacterium sp.
TCTATAGCTAAAGTCTTTCTAAGCGTTTTTCCACAAGACAGGGCACCTGAATTATTGGCTGCCATAAAAACCAATTCTCCTTTGATTAAGCACGATTTATCGCAGCGGGTGAAATTGCAATTGCGAAAAGTGCCTAATCTCTCTTTTTATATTGACGATTCGTTGGATTATATCGAAAAGATTGACAATGCTTTGTCAGGAAAAGAAAATCCTATCGAAAACAGAGATCTTTTAGAAAAACGTAAGAAATTCTAAATAAGGTATTTAAAAAATAAAAGTCCAATCATGAACTTTAATTTTTTAATTCTAAATTCTACCAAGAACGATAAGCTATGAAAAACAACTATAATTTAGGTATAATTTGAATTTCCCGTTTTATATAGCCAAACGATACCTTTTTAGCAAAAGTAAAAGCAGTGCTATTAATATCATAACAGGGATTGCTTCTGTTGGGATAGTTATTTTCACTATGGCGCTTTTTGTGGTGTTATCTGTTTTTAGCGGATTGCGTGAATTTAGTTTATCGTTTACCAATACCATTGATCCCGATTTAAAAGTTGGTCCTCTTCAGGGAAAAAATATCTTTATTTCTCCAAAACAGGAAAGTCAGATTGGCGCAATTGAAGGTATTGCTTGTTACAGTAAAATTATTGAAGAGCGTGTGCTTTTTTATTTTGACGGAAAAGAACAGGTAACTTATTTAAAAGGTGTTGACGCCAATTACACCAAAATTAACAGTATTTCTAAAAATCTTTTTAACGGAAAATGGCTTCGTTATAATACTGCCGAAGTAGTTATAGGTTACGGAATCAGCCAGAAATTATCGCTTGGGCTTTTTGATTTTAATAATGATTTTGAGGTATATGTTCCGCGAAAAGGCAAAGCTGTAATTGAAAGCGAAGCAGAAGCATTTAATAAATCAGTACTGATTCCAAGCGGGATTTATGCTATAAGTGAAGATTTAGATTCTAAATATGTATTTGCCGATTTGAATTTGGCACAAGACTTATTAGAGTATAAACGCAATCAGGTTTCTGCAATTGAAATTAAACTGAAACCCAATGCCAATGAAGATGAAATAAGAGAAAAGCTAAATAAGGTTTTTCAAAATAAGGTAGAAATAAAAAACAAGGCGCAGCTTAACGCAACACTTTATAAAATGCTGAATACTGAAAACATTGCAGTATATCTCATTTTTACCCTTGTAATCATAATGATTTTATTTGCATTTACCGGAGCAATTTTCACAACTATTATCGACAAAAAAGACAATTTGAAAACACTATTTTCGATTGGAACCGAAGTTAAAAGTCTTAAAAGAGTCTTTCTATATTATGGTGTTTCAATTTGTGTTTTAGCTGGCGGCGGCGGCGTCCTTTTAGGGATAATAATCGTATTGATACAGGAACATTTCAAGTTAATTATGATTACCGAATCATTAGCCTATCCGGTCCTTTTCACGATACAAAATGTGTTGATTGTTTTCGGAACTATTGTCTTTCTTGGCTTTATTTCAAGCTGGATTGCCAGTAGCCGTGTAAGTAAAAAGTTGTTGGATTAAACAAACTGATACTTCGCATAAACCTCCTCTATTTCATCTAAAGCTTTGAACAAACTTTCAGCCGATTCGAGAGTAACCAATTTTAATCGGTGTTCTTTGAAGTTGGAAACACCTTTGAAGTAATTGGTATAATGGCGGCGCATTTCTACAATCCCTACGCGTTCGCCTTTCCAGTCCATTGACCAGGTTAAGTGATTTCTTGCCGCTTCGATTCGGTCTGCCATAGTTGGTTGTGCCAAATGTTCTCCGGTTTTGAAGTAATGTTTGATTTCGTTAAAAATCCACGGATAACCAATCGCAGCGCGACCAATCATCATACCGTCTAAGCCGTATTTGTTTTTGTATTCTAATGCTTTTTCGGGAGAATCTATATCTCCATTTCCGAAAATTGGCATTGTAATTCTGGGATTATTTTTTACTCGGGCAATGTGTGTCCAATCTGCGCTTCCTTTATACATTTGCGCACGGGTTCGAGCATGAACTGTCAAAGCTTGCACACCAATATCCTGCAAACGTTCGGCAACTTCGTCAATATTGATAGAGCTTTCGTCCCAACCTAAACGTGTTTTAACCGTTACCGGAAGATTAGTTCCTTTAATCACCGCTTTAGTCAAACGCACCATCAAATCGACATCTTTTAAAACTCCGGCGCCAGCGCCTTTGCACACTACTTTTTTTACGGGGCAACCAAAATTAATATCTACCAAATCGGGGCGAACGGCGTCAACAATTCGAGAAGACATTTCCATCGCTTCTTCATCGCCACCAAAAATCTGAATTCCGACTGGTCTTTCGTAGTCAAAAATATCCAGCTTCATGCGGCTTTTTATGGCATCACGAATCAATCCTTCAGAAGAAATGAATTCCGAGTACATCAAATCGGCACCATGCAATTTGCACAAACGACGAAATGGCGGATCGCTCACGTCTTCCATAGGTGCAAGTAACAGAGGGAAATCAGGTAATATGATGTTGCCGATTTTTGGCATGCTGTATTTTTTTTGCAAAATTACACTTTTTTTATATAAAGAAGAAAACAAGGCTCAAACAGCTATCAATACTGCAACAAAAAGGCAAAATCGTATAATTTCTTTTTGGTTTTAAAAAGTATCTTTGCTAAATATACCTTTAAGCATGAAAACAGAAATCACTTTCCACTCCGCATTTAGGATATTAAAAGACACTTTTGACGGTTTTCTTGATGACCGTGGACTGAAATTAAGCGCTTCTCTTTCTTATTACACGGTTTTTTCATTAGCTCCTCTTTTATTATTAATGATTTCATTAGCAGGCATTTTTTTTGGACGTGATGCTATTCAGGGACAAGTTTTTGGAGAAATAAATGGACTTATCGGAAACCAAGCAGCTGCTCAAATTCAGGATATTATAAAAAATATGGAGCTTTCCGGAAAAACAACAATGGCTGTTATTATTGGTGGTATAACACTTATTATTGGTGCAACGAGCGTTTTTGTAGACATTCAGGAATCTATTAATATTATCTGGAAAGTAAAAGCAAAACCAAAACGCGGTTGGTTAAAACTGGTCACTGACAGACTGCTTTCTTCCTCCTTAATTGTGGGTCTCGGATTTTTACTCATTGTTTCGTTAGTGGTCAACGGCGCTTTGTTAGCCTTGAGTGAATGGCTCAAAGGTTATTTCCCCGATGTTACACTTGTAGTTTTTCAGATACTAAACATAGTAGTAGGTTTTATTGTCATTATGACACTTTTTGGGGTGATTTTTAAGGTTTTACCCGATGCTAAAATTGCCTGGAAAGATGTGAGAGCTGGCGCTTTTTTTACGGCTTGTCTTTTTATGCTCGGCCGTTTTTTAATTGGACTTTATATTAATTATACCAGCACTGGCTCAGCTTATGGCGCTGCCGGATCCTTGATTGTAATTTTAGTTTGGGTGTATTATACAGCCGCAATATTATATTTTGGCGCAGAATTTACAAGAGTTTATGCCGAATATATGGGCGCCCGAATTGAGCCAGCAGATTATGCTGTGTATGTTGAGCAGTTTGAAAAAGAAAGAGATGTTGTTGTTCTTCCGGATACCGCAAAACCGGATGCAGAAGTTATTGTGAAACCTGAAGAGAAACCGAAACCAAAACAAAAGGCGAAAATTGCTTCTAAATCCGGAGATAAATCAACCCTTACGAGTAAAACAAAAACAAAAAAGAAAGATGAAAAATAGCTTTTTGCTGAATTTCACAGAGCTGCCTTTTAAATCAAAACTTTGCCTTATATTTGCGGATTAAATGCGTTAGGGATGGGAGCAAGTACCGTGTACTGCGGACAGCCCGACCCGTTTTCGGGTAACGCCCATACTTCGACTACGCTCAGTATGACAGAAAACGATATAAAAGAACGATGAAGCATATTAGAAATTTTTGCATAATTGCCCATATTGACCACGGAAAAAGTACGCTTGCCGATAGGCTTCTTGGTGCTACGCAAACCGTTACGGCTCGTGAAGAAAAGGCGCAATTGCTTGACAACATGGACTTGGAGCGTGAGCGTGGGATTACCATAAAAAGTCACGCCATTCAAATGGAATATAAATACAAAGGCGAAGATTATATACTAAACCTTATTGATACTCCGGGACACGTTGATTTCTCTTATGAAGTTTCCCGTTCTATTGCCGCTTGTGAAGGCGCACTGTTGATTGTAGATGCGGCACAAAGCATTCAGGCTCAGACAATTTCGAATTTATATTTGGCTTTAGAAAACGATTTGGAAATTATTCCAGTTTTGAATAAAGTCGATTTACCAAGTGCTAATCCGGAAGAAGTTAGCGACGATATTATTGATTTATTAGGTTGTAAATTAGAGGATATTATTCACGCATCGGGGAAAACCGGTTTAGGAGTGGAAAATATTTTGGCAGCGATAATCGAAAAAATTCCTGCTCCAAAAGGTGTAAAAGATGAGCCTTTACAAGCCTTGATTTTTGATTCTCATTACAATCCGTTTCGTGGCATTGAAGTTATTTTCCGTGTGAAAAATGGAGAGATTAGAAAAGGGCAGAAAATAAAATTCATGGCAACCGGCAATGAATATTTTGCTGATGAAGTGGGGACATTGAAGTTAAATCAGGTGCCAAAAGACGTGATTTCTACTGGTGATGTTGGGTATTTAATTTCCGGAATTAAAGAAGCCAAAGAAGTAAAAGTTGGTGACACCTTGACGGATGCTAAAACGCCGACAACGAATATGATTACGGGGTTTGAAGATGTAAAACCAATGGTTTTCGCTGGAATTTATCCTGTAGATACTGAAGATTATGAAGATTTGCGTGCTTCGATGGAGAAATTGCAATTGAATGATGCTTCTTTGGTGTTCACACCGGAAAGTTCCGCCGCCTTAGGTTTTGGTTTCCGTTGTGGATTCTTAGGAATGTTGCATTTGGAAATCATTCAGGAACGATTGGAACGCGAATACGATATGACTGTAATTACAACTGTTCCTAACGTTTCGTATTTGGCTTACACCAAAAAAGATCCAGAAGTTGGTTTTGTCGTAAACAATCCTTCCGATTTACCGGAACCTTCAAGATTGGATAGAGTTGAAGAGCCTTTTATAAAAGCTACCATTATTACCAAAGCCGATTATGTTGGAAATGTAATGAGTTTGTGTATTGAAAAACGTGGTGTCATTACGAATCAAACGTATTTGACTACGGAAAGAGTCGAGTTGAATTTTGATATGCCTTTGGCAGAAATTGTATTCGATTTTTATGATAGATTAAAGACGGTTTCTAAAGGATATGCGTCGTTTGACTATTCGCCAATTGGAATGCGAGCTTCTAAATTGGTGAAGCTTGATGTTTTATTAAATGCCCAATCGGTAGATGCGCTTTCGGCCTTAATTCATGAAAGCAATGCTTATAACATTGGTAAAAAAATGTGTGAGAAGTTGCGTGAATTGATCCCGAGACAACAGTTTGATATTCCGATTCAGGCGGCGATTGGCGCTAAAATCATAGCGCGTGAAACGATAAAAGCGTTGAGAAAAGACGTTACTGCTAAGTGTTATGGTGGCGATATTTCGCGTAAGCGTAAACTCTTGGAAAAACAGAAAAAAGGAAAGAAAAGAATGCGTTTGGTAGGGAATGTTGAAATTCCGCAAGAAGCTTTTATGGCAGTTTTGAAGTTGAATGATTAAACTAAGACTAAGAGATAATAGACTGATAGATAAACCCGATGGCGAAAGTTGTTGGGTTTTATTTTTGCATCTCTTTAAATAATTTTTCGGCATCTTCTTTTTTGAAAAGTTCAGTTCCTTCATTTATTGTAGCAGCCGTTCCGCAGACTACACCCCATTGAATAACTTCTTTTAAGGTTTTGTTTTGTGATAATGCCCAAACCATTCCTCCGACCATGCTGTCTCCGGCGCCTACAGTACTTTTCTTTTCTGCTTTTGGAGCTGCTACAAATTCGGTTG
>JAYTGH010000209.1:0-2086 GCA_043733645.1 Flavobacterium sp.
TCGGTATGTTGGATTAAATCTCAATGTACAAGTAACAGAAGAAAAATCAGTTGCTTTTTTTATCAAGTATATAAACCCTAATGGGAGTATCAATCGTAACTCGAAAACTTCTCCAAGCGGTTACACCCATTCAATCTCACGAAATTTAAATTTATACTCAAAAACAATTAATTTATCTGGTTGGGGCAATTCAGATAAATGCACATTCGATATTGGTGAACATCGTATTGAGGTATATATAGATGAGTATTTAGTTCATAGCAAAAGTTTTGTCGTTGATTTAGCGCCTTCTGAGAAATTTGAAATCGAATTAAAAAAAGCAGAAGAAAAACTGAAAGAAATCAAAAATACTCAATATTTCAAATCGGAATTATCAACTGCTCAAAATGAAATGAGTAAGATAAAAGAATGGCAATTTTTAAGAAGCCAGTCAGACAGAGAAAAGCAAATTAATGACCAACAGCAAAAAATAAATAGCATTGTTAAAAGATCTGATGCAGAAAAAAATTCACAAGTAAATAAACAACAAACGATGATTAATGACATTCAATCAAAAATTCAAAAAGCAGAATATTAATATGAAAAAACAAATATCATTCGTAATGCTTCTATTTTCTTCACTTAGTGCTTTTGCACAATTAACGAAAGAAGATTTTGACAAAGAAATTAAACCTTTAGCCCAAAAGGTAAATTCTTTACAAGTCGAAAACAGTAAACTCAAAACTGAAATAGGAACACTAAACAACAATCTTTTAAATGCAAATAAAAGTATTGATAGTTTGAGAAATCAAACAAAAGAGAATGGTAACGCAATTGCTAAAACTGCTAATGAACTTGGAATTAGAATCAAGGAAACTGGCGATAAAAACGATGACAAAATCACCTCAGTTTCTGAATCTCTAAGCAAGAATTCACTTTGGGGTATAATTGGTGTTCTTTCTGCAATCTTACTTTCAGCTCTTTTTTATCGGCTTTTGAGCAAAAGGCAAAAAACTGACAAAACGGAATTTGACGGTAAACTTGAAAATAAAACCACATCTATAAAGTCAGATGTAATTTCTGAAATTGAGAAAACAAAAAAGGAACTTCATCAAGAAAACATCAAGTTAGATTTAAAGCTAATTGAAGTTTTAGAAAATCAATTAAAAGGTAACAAGCCAATCGAATCAATTGGAAATTCAGACGAGCCATCAACAATTGACCATTCAATCCCTCTAAAAGTTGCTGATGAAATTACCAGAATCAATGCCTATGCAAATACACTTGACCCGAATAGCCAGGATGCAAAAGCCTTAAAAAGTTCTGTAAAACGATTGATAAATACATTCAAAGCTTCTCAATATGATATCATTGATTTACTTGGGCAAAAGTATGATGATGGAATGAAAGTTATTGTAGTTAATGCAGTAGAAGATACGACTCTTAAGCAAGGAGACGAAGTTATATCAAGAATTATAAAGCCTTTAGTAAAGTATAAAGGCGAGCAAATTCAAGCTGCACAGGTAGATATATCAATAGGTATTTAATTTAAAATAAAATTATAATGAGAAATAAAATAGATTATGGTATAGATTTAGGAACTACCAATTCTGCAATTGCCAGAATGGAAAATGGTAAACCTAAAGTTATTCAGACAGATGTACAAAAAGATACATTGCCATCTTGTATAGCAGTAAATCCTCGAAAAAATTTGCTATATGGAGATACAGCCTATAAAGCCAACATTACAGATAAATTAAGGTTACTAAAAACATTTGGCAAGGATAACTCTAATAGTTATTTGGAGTTTAAACGAACTATGGGTAAAGACATTAAATACCATAGCAGTTTACTTGGAAAAGATTTTTCTTCAGAAGAACTTTCAGCAGAAGTTTTGAAGAAACTGAAATCTTTTGTTACTGACGAGCAAATTAAATCTATTGTAATTACAGTACCGGCAATGTTTACTATGGCTCAAAACGAAGCCACAATAAACGCTGCAAAATTGGCTGGTTTTGAGGTTGTAGAATTATTACAAGAACCAATCGCAGCTTCTATTGCCTATGGTTTAGATTCAAAAGAAAAAGATGGCAAGTGGCTTGTGTTT
>JAYTGH010000210.1:0-2086 GCA_043733645.1 Flavobacterium sp.
TTTTTGCATTTCTATTTATTTTAGTTATTTACTTCAATGAATTTTACCTTAACAAAAAACAATTCAAATAAGCTGATGCTATCATTTCTAAAAAATCATGCATTTGCAGTTGAAGCTTATTTTGAAAGTTCGCTTGTTTTCACATTTGCAGTCCCAAAAGAACAATTACAACAGCTTATCCCCGAATGTCTGCAGCTTGATACATTTGAAGATAAATGGGCTTTTGTAGCAATTGCAATGGTTCAAACAAAAGACTTGCGACCAAAAGGTTTTCCAAAATTTATGGGCAATGACTTTTTTCTTATTGGCTATCGTGTCTTTGTTCGATACACTAATAATGCTGGCAAAAGTTTGCGTGGGTTATATATTCTGAAATCGGAAACAAACAAAAGGAAAATGGAGCTTATTGGAAATATTTTTACCCATTACAACTATACAACAACTGACATCAGGCAATTTGAACAAAAAGACAAAAAAGAAATATCTTCAGTTAATTCAAAGTTTAAAGTCCTACTAAAAAAAACAGAAGAAGAGATTTCTTTGCCAGAACATTCACCTTTCACAGATTGGAAAGAAGCAAGAAGATTTGCAGGTCCATTGCCTTTCACGTTTACGTATAACAAAGAAAGCAAAGAAGTTCTAGTTATTGAAGGAGTAAGACAAAATTGGAAACCTAATCCTGTAAAAGTCATAGATTATAATTTCGACTTTTTGAATTCACTAAAGCTTGAAAACCATATCTTAGCAAACGCTTTTATCATTGAAAACATTCCATACTACTGGAAAAAAGGTAAAAAGGAAGTATGGAAGTAAAGAGACGTAATTTTCAGGGTGTTCTTAATATTTTAAGCTTTAATCGGCATTTCTATGTATTTGGATTTATTGCTTTGGCCTTGATAATTGCAAGTACATTAATCTTCAATTGGTCTAACAGCATATATTGGTTAGTTATTTTGGCATTCATCTATGGACTAACAATGCCATTATTAGTTTCAGCCTATGTTTATGATTTCTCTGGGTTTTACAACTTCGACTGGTTGAAGAAATTGAATATTGAAGACACTAAAAGTAAACTAAATTTGAACATCAATGCTGGGTTTGACGAAACGAGTTTTATTATCAAAAAGATACTTCCGCAATCGGATTTACAAGTCTACGACTTTTACAACGCAAAACAGCATACCGAACCTGCAATAATCAGAGCAAGAAAAGTGAGTTTGTTTTATCCTAATACAATGCAAATAAATTCAAACTCAATTCCATTAAATGATAATTCAGTTGATACTATTTTTTTATTGTCTGCAGTACACGAAATTCGTAAGCAAGATGAAAAAGTACAGTTTTTAAAGGAATGTCACAGAGTCTGTAAGCCAAACGGCAATGTAATTATGGTAGAACATTTAAGAGACTACCCAAATTTTGTAGCATTTACTATTGGGTTTACTCACTTTTTCTCAAAAGCAATATGGAAAAAAGCGGTTACTGATGCTGGGTTTACTTCATTTCAAGAAACGAAGTTTACACCATTCATGTCTATTTTTAATTGTCGCCCTTAATGGAAATGCATTTAAAAATAATCGGTTGCCTTTTAATTTGCTTGGCATTATTTCACATTGTCTTTCCAAAGTATTTTAACTGGGACACAGAGCTCAAATCATTGAGTTTAATTAACCGTCAAATGATGACGGTACACACATTTTTCATTGCGTTGACTCTATTTCTAATGGGTCTGCTTTGCCTGACATCTTCAAGCGAGTTGATTGAAACTAATTTTGGTAAAAAAATATGCTTTGGACTTGGTATATTCTGGGCGATTAGGTTATTCTTTCAGTTCTTTGTCTACTCCACTAACCTCTGGAAAGGAAAAAAATTTGAAACACTGATGCATATACTGTTTTCATTGCTTTGGATCTATTTAAGTATTATATTTTTTACAACGTGTTTCACTTAAAATGACAACAAGGATAGCAGATAAAAACAAAATAGTTACATTCGTTTAGCTTGATAGCTTTCCACTGGCACAAAAGTTGCATTGACTTTTTATATTAAAAACAAGACAAAAAACCAAACGGTTTTTCCTATTTTT
>JAYTGH010000211.1:0-15135 GCA_043733645.1 Flavobacterium sp.
CAAATACAAACAATGATTAAAATAATCGATAATCGCTTTTCCTTCCAATAAAACATCGGCACCAATAATGCCCTGAACCACTTTGGCTTTGTGTTGTTGGAGCGCTTCATTCACATGAGTCATATCAAAAATAACTAAATGAAATTCATCGGTTTTCCAACGACCAATGTGTAACGAATTGTTTTTTGCCAATTGTGTAAACATTCCTGTTGCTCCGGCGCCCGAAGCTTTTGTTTTTGATTTTCCGGCTTTAAGATTAAAACGTTCAATGCTTTCAAAACCAACACAACTATTACTGGCTCCAGTATCTAAAATAAAATTTCCAGAAATACCGTTAATAGTTGCCTTAACCAACAAATGCTGGGTTTTAGATACCTTAAAATTTATTTTCTTGTATTTCTCTTTTTTGAGAACCTCTTGAAGTTGTTTCATATGTAATCGTAATGGCAGAAAGGGTTTATTTTTTTCTGATAAATAGTTTCCACAACAATAGTAAAGCAATTAATCCTCCGAATAAAGAAATCCATAAAAAATAATTTGTTTTTGATGGATTTTCCAAAGTTCCATAATACACAAATGCGGACCAATAATAAGGTGATTTTTTTGTGTTTGATATGTTTTCGTCGTTAAGGAAATCAAGTTTTGCCTGATGATTCGCATCAAAATACGATTGTCCTTTTTTTACATTATTATAGAATTTATTCATCAGGACAGAGGTTGTAAAATCATTGACTTTCCATAGAGAAAAAAGCAAGTTTTGTGCTCCGGCAAATTGAAATCCGCGCGCAATACTCATCGCGCCTTCTGCTTTGTAGAGTTTGCCAATTCCGGTTTCACAAGCACTTAAAACCACTAAATCTGGATTTAGATTCAAATTATAAAATTCAGAATATAAAACTTCCTGATCATAAAACTTAATGCTTGCAGGTTCTGAAATATCGCCCGAAGAAGCATGAGTGGAAAGATGGAGTATGGAATAATTGGATGCATTTGTCTTGAAATTTTCGAAACTCGCCTCTTGACTTTCCAAATATTTTCCATCAAAATTGGTCTTTATATTTTGAAGTTCCTTTTTAGAAAATGCTAATTCCATATCGGTTCCTTCGAATATTGGGAAGACCCCTAAAACGTTTTGTTCTTTATGCTGAAACGGAATTGCATTCAGATAGAAATCAGCGGAATTGCTGTATCCAACCTTAAAGTCATAAAGCAGATAATGCATTTTTGAAAAATTGGCAGTTGATGATTCGCTTGTTATCAATGCCTCGAATGGAACAAAATTTAAAACACCATCCGGAATTATGATGAGGTTTTTATTCGATGATTTTTTTGGAAGCTTAAGTAATTCGTATGCAACATTTGAATAATGATTAAACACTGAAGGATTGTCAGAAATCGTGTTGGAGTTGCTAAAGAAATCGATAAACTGAACTAATTTAGGTGTTGCAGTATGACCATTCGGAATAAAATTCAATTTAATTTTCTTGTTTTCAATGGTAAAAACATACATGTTTTCATGACCATAAAAATATTCTACCATTACAGCACTGTCTTTCTCGAGTTTGGAGTACAAATTGGAAATATTCAAAGCTTCTGACTCATTTGCTTTTGATGCTGTTTTTGATTTCAGTAAAAGCATCAATTCATTTTGTTTTTTTATGGCTTCGTTAATCTTTGAAATGTCTGCCTTTTCCAACTTCTGTTGTTCTTTTACAATAATGGTATTCCAATTATGAAGTTGTTCTAAAAGTATTTTTTCTTCTCTTGAACGTGTTTTAGAACTAGAAATAGCTTGTTTTAAAATAGCCGATTTGGTTTTTTCCGAAAGTAAAAAAGCACTTTCCAAATAGTTGCTCTTCTTTTCCTTCTGATATAAGGAATAATAGATTGCGATACATTTTTCGGTACGATTTCTATTCCTGATTTGCGTGATGATTTTCGAGTTTTCATACACCAAAAGCGTCTGAAATAAATCTTCAATATGAAAGGCTAAAGCATAACTTTCCAAGGCACGTTCAGGTTGATTTTTTGACAGATAAATTTCGGCTTGTAAGTCTAAAGCATCTAATAAAACGGTTTCGGCATACAATGAATTCTTGTTTGGCAATAACGTTTTTGACTTTGCATAATCAGGAAGCATAATTTTAAAAGCGGCTGAAAGGCTCAGCGATGATTCCGCTATTTTCTTTTGTTTGAATTGTAAAACAGCTTCATCAAAATAGAATTGCGCTTTTTTTCTGGGTTCCAAATTTGGAATTAATGCAAACGCGGCTTTTGCGTTTTTCATATTGGAATTTGCCAGGTCGTATTCTTGCGTAACCGCATATCTTTTGGCTAAATTCCGGTAAGCAATTGATACTGTTTCCGCTTGATTTTTTTCTGATTTTAATAATGCGATAGCTTTTTGGTAAGCATCTTCAACTTTTAAGTAAGGATTTCCTTTGATGACAAACGCTTCTGTACTCAAAAAATAATTGTTGCCTAAGTTGGTATATAATACTCCTTTCTGAGCATTAGTCAGTTTTTCTGTTGCAATCGTTTTTTCTAGCAAATCAATGGCTTCGTTTACCTTTCCGGTATTTTGATATACGTTAGAAAGATTTAAAATCGCGGAATATTTCTGTTGCTGATTGTTTGTTATATTGGCAATATATAAATACTGTTTGATGGTGTTTTCGGCATTTTCATAATCACCGATAATAGTGTACAAATTGCCCAACGGCTGTAAACAGGATTCAGTAATGTCGTAATTTGAAAGTTTGTTCTTTTGATATAATTGCCAAGCTTTTTCATAATTTGAAATGGCTTTATTGGTAAATCCCAATTGGTTTTCATAGTAAGCTTTATTGCATTTTAAGATGACAAATGCCAGCCATTCTGACTTTGATTTTGGGCCAAATGTTTTTTCTGAAACTTCTAATTTCTGTAAACTTTCAATGGTTGGTTTTGCCACAAAAGCATCAACCGAATGATAGATTTTATTCTCTAAAGCGCTTGGTTTACTTTGGGAAAATACGAATGAAGTGAACAGAAGTAGCAGCATTATTTTTCTCATAATTTAAAACTTCCAAATCGCATAAAACTGCCAATAATTGAAATCCTTTTCAAAGTTAAGATAATAGCGGATTCCAACACTCGGACCAATCCGAGCAAAGCCAAAAGTAGCATCTGCAAAAACACTGGTCTGCATTTTTTCAAAAGCTTTTATTTTTGATGATTCAGAGGAGCTTTCTCTCAGTTGAGGAATTTCATTTCCCGGATGTGGCGGTGTAGTGGCATCAAAAATTGGCTCATAGAATTTGGTTGTAGTGTTGAGCTCTGTTTTTTGATTTAACAAAACCGAAAATTGAGGACCAGCACCAACACCAATATAATTGTTAATGTTGTATCTTACGGATATGGGCACTACTTCGGCAACGTTTTTTATAGTTTTTGAACTCGTTGACGTTTGCTTAAACCCTGTGTCGAAAATTGTTCCGTTGCTTAAAACAGGTGGATTAAATTGTATCTGCTGAAAAGCAGATAAGCTTGAAAAACTGCTTTCAAAATAGTTGTAATACAATTCGGATTGCCAATAAAAACGATAGGATTTATAAGGCGAAATAGTAGTGCCAAGAAAATAACTCTTTGGATTCTCTTGATCTGGAAACAAATTATAGCCTGTTCTGACTCCAATAGAAATGCCCGGTTTGAATCGCGTTACAGCATAATTGGTAATCACAGGTTCGTTTTTATCAAAGATAATGGATGTTTTACTCCGTGTAGTTTGTTTGTGAAAATCCTTGGCAAATTTCATCGTGTACTTTACAAAGCCTTTGGTGGAGTCTTTTTCGGTGACATTTTTTTGATTGCTTCCCGGAACATAAATGTTTTTAAAGACAAAATGAATCTGGTCCTTTTTAATTATAGTATCAATACAGCTATATGTGACTTCTTCGCCTTTAGGACAAATTGGGCATTTGGGATAACTGTCAACAATCTTCAGGGTTTTTTTGTCAAACATATCTGGAATATCTGTTTCCAATCGAATCATTCTGGCCGGACCTTCACCATCATTTTGAAAGCGCGTTTTAAAATTTAAGGTTTTGAATCGCACCAAGCGATAATTCATAGATGTCCCATTACTCGACATTTTATTAGGGTCATGAGAGGTTACGATTTCCATTTCAAGAGTTTTCTTTTTGTGGTTTTTGTAACTTCTATCGGGAACATAAATGCTTCGTATTTTAACGATGGCGCTGGTATCTTTTACCATTTCCTTGGTGGTTTTGAAAGTAAAGAACATGTTTCGGGTTTGTTTTGCTTCCATGTTATCAAACTCAAAAACCTTTACATCCGAAAAGAGCATTTTGCTTTCAGCTAAAGAGAGTTCTAAATTCTCTTCGTCTTTTGAAAATGAATTTCTAAATGAAGGATAATTATCTGATGAAGCTAGATTCTGATAGGAATTATTAATATCATCCACGCAGGCAATTTCGATTTCGTTTATTTCTTTTTCCCCGAAATGTATCCGTGTTTCGAGCAGTTCGAAGTTTTTATTTTTGAATTCTTTGTCATTATAAAAAAGATATAATTTGCCATTTGCTGTATAATCCAAAAGATTTTGATAGCTGATAACAACGACCATTTCTTCTTCGGGAACTGGATCTCTATTTGTGAAAAGATTAAAACCATCTAAACTTTCTATAGATGCTATTTCATCTGATTTTGGTTCGGTAATTTCAGTTACAGCAACTGTTTTTGGTCGGGTTTGCGGCGGTTTTCCGTTATCGTAATTATTGGTTACGGCCAAATTAATTTTGTATTCGCCGGGCTTTTTATAGACTTTTTTTGGAGCTGCTTCTTTGCTAAAACTTCCGTCACCCATCTCCCAGAAATAACTATAATTTGCTTTTGGTGCTCCTGCAACCTGAATTAAAGGTGGAACTTCGGGCTTAAAAATAACCTGATTCCCTTTTTTATCATAATTGATAATGGCTTTTCGGGTTATGGTGTCTTTTATTTTTGTTTGTCCTTCAACAAATTTGGGATTAAAGAAAAGTAAAACGAAAAGTACTATTTTTAATTTCTTCATGGTCAAAAGGTTTAAGATTTATAAAAATAGGAAAAAGTGGTGAACTAGTCACCACTTTTTCCAAAGGAATTAACCGGGCTTCGATTTAAGGCAAACCGTTTATCGCTGCTATTAGTTGTGCTTGGGTTCCAACAGTAGTATCGGCATTTGAGAAAACATAAACATCTCCGGCTGCAATGGTTACTGCTTTGATAGCGTATTTGTAATTTCCACCATCTTCTGTTACAAAAATCACATGTGCCACTAAGCCAATTGGTATTTGTCCGTAATGTTCAGAGAATTGATGCGTTGTGTTATTATAAGTATCTAGTTTAGCCAAGGCGCTTCCTTCTCCATCGTAGTGTAAATAAACAGCACTATTTTGAAAATTGTAACCCGTTGGAGCTTCTGCAAGTATGGTAGTTTTTGGTCTTGGATCAGAATAGAATCTATCCACATTTGTCCATCCAAAATCATTTAAGAAAGCATAGTAAGCAGCACTTGCACCTTGACCTTCGCCAAATACGCCTTGTGCTCCGGCAGGGTTTTGATCTTGCTGATTCCAATCTAAATTTCCATCTCCATCAATGGTTCCATCCCAAAGTGACATTCCGGTTTCAAGTCCACCTGTTAAATCAGCCGGAATTTTCAATTGCATTGGACAAGTAATATCCAATTGTTGGCCGTTTTGGGTAGCGTTGATATAAAATTCACCACCAGAAATAATCAAAGCCATATCGCCGTTTGGTAATCTTCCCATCGTAGGTTTGTCTGTTACAAGCATTGTTCCTTTGTCAAAAACTTCGGCGTATTCAAGATCTACTTGACCTGATGCAACTGGGTTTCCATTTAAGGTTAAGCAGTTGCCATTGATAGTTAAATCGACTCCTTTTGCTGATGTAAAAGTAACAGGACCACCTCCGGCGGCAAGAGTAAAATGTTGCGTAATATTCTCTAAAGCTGTTTGTTTAAGATTGCTAAACTCTACCGCAGTAGGAATATGATTTCCTTCAATTGTGTCGGTTGAACAGCTTGCAATGGCTAATGAGGCGAAAAGGGCTAATGCGGTGTTTTTAAAATTTGTGTTCATGATTTCTAAGTTTTTATATTTATATTAATTATTAAAAGAAAAATGCGGTTGGTTTACTGATTACGGTTGAAGTTATTGTTCCATTATTTATAGTAATTGCTTCTACTGACCAAACAAAATCACATAAGTAAGGAGGTTTACATGGTCCAGTGTAGATTCCGGCAATTGTAGTTTCAGTTACATTGTCAACGTCTTTTGTAACTATAGGTTGATTGGTTCTCATAGCCTGGGTTCCACTTTGCCCTTGCATTAATTGCCATACTTTTAATCTGTAAGTTACAGCTTGTTGAGGTTTTGGAACAATTGGTGTCCATCTAAAAGTAATAGGTTGTAAAACTTCATCTGCTGAAAATGACCTGCCATTTTCGGGTGCCACATTTTGAATTTTTGCAGTTGTAGTAGTTTGATCTTCATTTGGGGTGCAACTTGCTAAAGTGATTGTTGCTAAGAATAATAATGCGATGTTTTTTAAATTTGTGTTCATGATTTCTAAGTTTTAATTGTTCTTAATTGTTGTTTTATATAGTTATATCAATTCGTGTTTTAATTTGTTACCCTTCCATGTTGTCATTTCGACGAAGGAGAAATCTAAACAGTATTTTGATGAACTTTATGTCCTTATATCAACACGATTAATATTTTGTTACCCCAATAGTTTAATTTTTATTGACTATCAGGAATTTTTGATATAAAATCCAGCAAACATTCGGCATCTTTGAGGTCGTACCTGGTTCTTAAGTTGTTTTGGTCTTGTTTGGAAAAAGCAGGGTTTTAATAGCACAATCCCGAACATGGTCAGAAGAAAGTACTAACGAAATAGAAGAGTGTAGATTAGAAAATTGAAGCATGAATATTACATTATTCATTATAAAAAATAGAAGCCTGATAAAATAATGGAACTATTTACAGGCATAACTACAAAGTTTTCGATAATCATTTATTTTTTTTAAATTAGCCCATAAATAAGGTAGTCATGACCGAACAAAAGCTGCATCCTGATCAACTCTATATTGATGGATTAGTCCAAAATAATTCTGCAGTAATTCAATCTATTTATAAAAAGTTCGTTCCCAAAGTCAAAAACTACATCCGAACCAATAGCGGTGATGACGACCAAGCGCAGGATGTAATCCAGGAAGTATTAATCACAATATATAATCAAGCCAAAACCAACGGACTGCAACTTACTTGCCCTTTTGATGCTTACTTTTTTCTACTTTGTAAAAGAAGATGGCTTAATGAATTAAAAAAATCATCCAATAAAGAGGTAACATTAAAGGATGAGAATGTATCTATAGATGAATCCGTTCAGGAAATGACATTCCAAACCGAAGTCTTTGACGAAAAACAATCATTATTTGATGAGATGTTTCAAAAGCTTGGAGAGAAATGCCAGGAGGTACTCAAACTTAGTTTTGTCACAAAAACTATGGAAGAAGTAGCCGAAAAACTGAATGTGACCTATGGTTATGTGCGGAAGAAAAAATCACTTTGCACGGGCCAATTAACCGAAATGATACAACAATCACCCAGATTTCGATCTATAAACTAGGATTATCATGAACGAAGAAATATACATTGGCTTTGAAAGTTACCTCGCTAACGAAATGCCTGCCGACGAAAAAATACTCTTTGAAGAAAAACTGCAAAACGATGCTAAATTCAAACAGCAGTTTAATTTGTATAAAGGAACAACTCAATTATTATCACATAAGTTTTCTTCTGAAACTATCAATTTCAAGAAAAATTTAGAGGCTATATCAAAGGAGCATTTTTCTGAAACCAATAAAAATAAAACCAAAGTCATCGCATTTAAACCATGGTATTATGCTGTGGCAGCTTGTTTGGTTATCGGATTGGGAATTTTTACATTCACAAAAAAAGACCCGAAATACAGTGATTACAGCCAATATGAAACAGCGCAATTTACAGAAAGAGGTGACAATGATACCAATCTAAAAGAGGCACAAGATTTTTTTAACGCAAAGCAATACCAAAAAGCAGTAGTTTCTTTTGAGAAATTACAGCATATCAACAATCCTGAATTACTGTACTTTTACTCCATTTCCTTAATTGAAACTAACAATTATACAAAGGCGGAAACGATATTGAATAATTTAAAAAATGGCACTTCCGTTTATAAAGATAAAGCAATCTGGTGTTTGGGTTTGTCTAATTTGAAGCAAAAGAAATTGGACGAGTGCAAAACGTATTTAAAACAAATTCCGGCTGATGCGGAAGATTTCGATAAAGCCCAAAAACTATTGAAAGATTTGGATTAGTTCTTTTCCCTAACTTGTCATTCCTCCTTCGTCGGAATGACAAAAGTGTAATTCTTTTGTTACTTTTGTGGTTCATTACACAATCATGATTCTCACCGATACGCATACCCATTTATATTCCGAAGAATTTGACCAGGACAGAACCGAAATGATTCAACGTGCCATTGATGCTGGAGTTTCCCTATTTTTTGTTCCGTCAATTGATTCCAATTATACCCAGAAAATGTATGATTTAGAGAATCAGTTTCCTCAAAACATTTTCCTGATGATGGGTTTGCATCCATGTTATGTAAAACCTGAAACCTATGAACAGGAATTGGCGCATGTTGAAATCGAATTGACTAGAAAGAAATTCTACGCTATCGGTGAAATCGGAGTTGATATGTATTGGGATAAAACCACTTTGAAAATTCAACAGGAAGCTTTTCAGCGCCAGATTCAGTTAGCCAAAAAATATAAATTAGCCATAAACATTCATTGCCGTGAGGCGTTTGATGAAGTTTTTGAAGTGTTGGATAGCGAACGCGCCACCGATTTATTTGGAATTTTTCATTGTTTTACCGGCGATTTCGGTCAGGCCAAAAGAGCAATCGATTTGAATATGAAACTCGGTATTGGCGGCGTGGCAACTTTCAAAAACGGAAAGATTGACCAATTTTTAAACGAAATCGATTTGAAACATATTGTTCTCGAAACGGATTCGCCGTATTTAGCACCGGTTCCTTTTCGTGGCAAACGAAACGAAAGCAGTTATACCAAATTAGTTGCCGAAAAATTGTCGCAGATTTATCAATTACCAATAGAAGAAATCGCACAAATTACGACCGAAAATTCTAAACAAGTTTTTGGGATTTAACCTAAAATCTAACAAAAATTGACTTTTTTTTTGTTCATTTGTTCCTGCTAAATTGTAAGCCAAGATGCAAAGATTTGATTCCATTCGACCGTTTTATGATACCGAAGTCAATGAAGCCATTCAATCGGCTGTAAATCATCCGATGATGAAGGCGTTGATGAGTTTTACTTTCCCTGACGTGGAAGAAGAAGTTTGGAAAAACCAACTCAAAAAAACGCATTCCATACGTGATTTTCAATGCAATTTCATCTATCAATCCGTTCAAAAAGTACTCGAAAAAAGCTCGGAAGGATTGTCAACTTCGGGTTTTGAAAAACTGCAACCCAACACATCGTATCTTTTTATTTCCAACCATAGGGATATCATTTTAGACACTTCGTTGTTAAACGTAGCATTGTTTGACCACGGATTAGTGATGACCGCCTCAGCAATCGGGGATAATTTGGTTAAAAAATCTTTTTTAAAAACGCTGTCAAAACTCAACAGAAACTTTTTAGTACAACGTGGTTTGTCGCCAAGAGAGTTGTTGGAAAGTTCTAAATTGCTGTCGGAATATATTGGGCAATTATTGTTACGTGAAAATCGTTCCGTTTGGATTGCGCAACGTGAAGGCAGAACAAAAGATGGTAATGATGCGACACATTCCGGCGTATTGAAAATGCTAGCAATGGGTTCAGATGAAGCCAATTTGATTGATTATTTTAAGAAAATAAAAATTGTTCCAGTTTCGATTTCGTATGAGTATGATCCAACTGATGCTTTGAAAATGCCGCAGTTAATCGCCGAAGCAAATGATGAAATTTACATCAAAGAAAAAAATGAAGATTTCGTTACGTTATTAAGCGGAATCATTGGTCAAAAGAAACACATTCACATTCATGTTGGTGATATTTTGAATACCGAATTAGATAAAATTGCCCAGGAAATTGATAATAAAAACAATCAAATTCAGGCTTTGGCGCAAACTATAGACGACTCTATTTTACAGAGTTATAAATTGTGGCCGACAAATTATATAGCATACGATTTATTCAATAAAATAAATACCTATAGCGATTTCTATACAGAAAACGAAAAGGCGTTGTTTGAGCGAAGACTGGAAATGAAGATTGACGAAAACAATCCGCAGATGGTGGAAAGCTTTTTAGCAATGTATGCCAATCCTGTCGTGAATAAATCAAGATATTTGAATGCAAACTAAACCCAACATACTTTTAATTTATACCGGTGGAACCATTGGTATGATAAAAGATTTTGAAACCGGTGTTTTGAAAGCATTCAACTTTAAAAAATTATTGCAAAAAATCCCGGAACTCAAACATTTGGATTGCAATATTGAAACTATTTCCTTTAAAAAACCTATTGATTCTTCGAATATTAATCCGGAAAAATGGATTGAAATTGCAGAAATCATTGAAGAAAACTACGTCAACTTTGACGGATTTGTTGTGCTTCACGGTTCAGATACAATGTCGTATTCGGCTTCGGCATTGAGTTTTATGCTTGAGAATTTGATTAAACCTGTTGTGTTTACCGGTTCTCAATTGCCAATCGGTGATTTAAGAACAGATGCCAAAGAAAACCTGATTACGGCTATACAAATAGCGTCGTTACAACAAAAAGGGAAATCCGTAATACACGAAGTTTGTTTGTATTTTGAATACAAATTATACCGCGGTAACCGAACAACCAAAATAAATGCAGAACATTTTAATGCTTTTGCTTCGCCCAATTACCAGCAGCTGGCAGAATCAGGCGTTCATTTGAATGTTAATACTAATTTGGCTTTGCCAAAACAATCCAACAAAAAATTAGTGGTCCACAAAAAAATGGACGGAAATGTGGTGATTGTAAAAATGTTTCCAGGCATTACAGAATCTGTCTTATCAGCGATTATTGGAATTCCAAATTTAAAAGGAATACTCCTTGAAACCTACGGTTCGGGCAATGCACCAACAGAAGAGTGGTTTATTCAAACCTTGAAGAAAGCCATCAAAAAAGGACTACACATCATCAATGTTACTCAATGTTCAGGCGGAAGTGTAAACATGGGGCAATATGAGACCAGTTCTCAATTAAAAAAAATTGGTGTGATTTCAGGAAAAGATATTACCACAGAAGCTGCGATTACAAAACTAATGTACTTATTGGGACAAAATGTGGCACCATCGGTTTTCAAAACTATTTTTGAAACGTCTCTTCGTGGCGAAATGCAGTAACAAATTGCCAAACTAACTTTTATTACTCAAAAAATTTGTTGTTCTTTGCACCTCAAAATAGAGGGGTGGCCGAGTGGCTGAAGGCGCACGCTTGGAAAGCGTGTTTATGGCAACATAACGTGGGTTCGAATCCCATCTCCTCTGCAGTAGAACCGAAGCTTATGCTTCGGTTTTTCTATTTCCCATCACTTACGAAAATATATTTTCGACGTGCCGGGAAATAGAAAGACACAGCCTTGCAAAGGCTGAGGTTTTATCGATAAAGATTTCACTTTTGGAACCTTACGTAATTCCATTGTTTCAAAAAAGTTTAATCGAAAGTTAATTTTCTTCCAAAACTTGCACAGCCAGAATAATCTTGCCATATTTGTGTATAATAATTCAAGAATGAAATCAAATTTTTTCCATAACTGTATTTGTTGCTTTTCAAAAAAAGAAGAGTGATTTGTTGTGGACTAATGCTATCATATAGTTTTTAAACAATGAGACTCTTCAAATTTTTTGAAGAGTTTTTTGTTTAACACCATTCTCAAAATCAAATTTTACACTATGAAATCAGTAAACAAAGCTATATATCAATCCAATTTTTTGGAAAAGAGAATTTTGCTGAACAAAAAGAAAGCCAAATACTGGATTAATGAAATGTCCTATTGGTTATTTTGTTCCAACAAAGAATATATAGAATATGAATTTTTTGAACAAAAAGAAGTAGAACTCAAGACTGTTTTAATTGAATTATTAGAACAAGAAGAATTTTCAAAAGAGCAATCGTTTCAATTTGTAAATGATTTCTTTAACACTATAAGCGAGGTGTATAAACAGCTTCAGCAGGATTTAAAAGCCATTTTAGATTTTGATCCAGCAGCAAAATCGAGAAATGAAGTTTTAATTGCTTATCCTGGTTTTTTTGCCATCACGGTTCATCGAATTGCTTATGTTTTGTGGAAGAAAGACGCCTTTATTTTGTCTCGATTGATAGCTGAATATGCACACAGCAAAACAGGAATTGACATTCATCCTGCAGCAACTATCGGAGAAAGTTTTTTTATTGATCATGGCACCGGAATCGTAATTGGTGAAACAGCTGTTATTGGTAAAAATGTAAAAATATATCAAGGGGTAACTCTTGGAGCTTTGACAGTAAGCAAAAACAACGCGTCTGAGAAGCGTCATCCTACAATTGAAGATGATGTCGTGATTTATGCGAATGCTACTATTTTAGGAGGGAGTACTACTATTGGCAAAGGTGCTGTAATTGGCGGGAATGTTTGGATTACGAATTCTATACCGGCAAAATCCTTAGTTTTTCATAAAAGTGAAATCAGCATAAAAAATATTCAAACCTTCCCAGAAGCAATG
Source organism: Flavobacterium sp. (assembly GCA_043733645.1). Taxonomy (GTDB): domain Bacteria; phylum Bacteroidota; class Bacteroidia; order Flavobacteriales; family Flavobacteriaceae; genus Flavobacterium. The sequence continues at coordinate 12,860 of JAYTGH010000211.1, forward strand.
AATTTTAGTATTTAATTTAAAAAAATATAAACATATGAAAGTAAACAACATTTTAGAAACCATCGGCAATACTCCCGTTGTAAAATTGAATCGGTTATTTGAAAACAGAAACGTTTGGGTAAAATTGGAACGAAACAATCCCGGAAACAGTATCAAGGACAGGATTGCATTAGCCATGATTGAAGATGCCGAAAAGAAAGGACTATTAAAATCGGATAGTGTTATTATCGAACCAACTTCTGGGAATACCGGAATTGGATTAGCTTTGGTAGCAGCAGTTAAGGGATATAAAGTAATTTTGGTAATGCCCGAATCAATGAGTGTCGAAAGAAGAAAATTAATGGAAATCTATGGAGCTGAATTCGAATTAACACCCAGAGAAAAAGGAATGAAAGGTGCTATTGAAAGAGCAGCCGAACTTGTTGCCGAAACTCCACACGCCTGGTCACCAAGACAATTTGAAAACCCAGCCAATATTGAAATCCATAAAACCACAACAGCGTTAGAAATACTTGCTGATTTCCCTGAAGGATTGGATTACATTATTACTGGGGTTGGAACTGGCGGTCATATTACAGGCGTTGCCGAAGTTTTAAAAGAAAAATTCCCAAACTTGAAAGTTGTCGCTGTTGAACCTGAATTGTCCCCTGTTTTAAGCGGAGGCAGCCCATCACCACATCCAATTCAGGGAATTGGTGCTGGATTTATTCCAGAAAATTATCATGCAGCTGCTATTGATGAAATTATTCAGGTAAGTAAGGATGAAGCGTATGAATTTGCAAGGGCTATTGCAAAAAAAGAGGGTATATTGGTTGGAGTTTCTTCCGGAGCATCTCTCGCAGCAGTTTCTAAAAAATTGCAATCAATACCGAACGATGCAAAAGTATTGACCTTTAATTATGATACTGGAGAAAGATATTTATCTATAGAGGGATTATTTTAATTTCCAATCAACATATTTCATAAAAACACCTTTGTAAAAAGGTGTTTTTTTTCGTAAGTTTATGCCTTATAACAGCAGTATGAGATTCTATCTTTTCATCATAACATTTTTTACTACACTAAGCATTTTTGCCCAGGAAAATGGAGTCAAGAATGAGGTTAAGGATGAAATAAATTTTGATGCTGTAGATTCGTTATATCGCGAAGATCAATTTTATCTGAACATCACATACAACGCGCTACAAAAGCGCATTGATGGAATTACTCAAAACAAACTTTCACCTGGAATTGCCCTTGGTTTTTTGAGAGATATGCCAATAAATAAAAAGCGAACTGTTTCTATAGCGGCAGGTTTGGGATATACCTTGGCTATCTACAATCAAAATTTAGGAATTACAGAAGCAAATGGAACAAACATCTATCAGGTTTTGAATTCCGATATTTCATTCACAAAAAACAAATTATCTTTTCATTATGTTGATTTACCAATAGAATTCAGATGGCGGAACTCAACTCCGGAAAGTCATATATTTTGGAGGGTTTATTCTGGAGTAAAATTGAGTTATCTTTTTTATGACCAATATAAATCGGTTTCCTCAAACGGTACAGTTACCATTTCTAATAATAAGGATTTGAATCAATTTCAGTATGGACTTTATCTGGCTTTTGGTTGGAATACTTGGAATTTCTACGCTTATTATGGACTAAATCCGTTGTTTAAATCTTCGGCAAAAATCGATAATCAATCGATTGATATAAATACGACCAATTTCGGTCTGATGTTCTACATTCTATAGCCAAAAGTAAAGCAAAGCACTTTGTGGAATTACGCCACACAAAAATCCAACTAACAATTCTTTATTCGAATGCGCTTTCATTACTAAACGCGAAGAAGCAACAAGACCATTTATCATTACAAAAAAAGTAACTGTATTGATGGTGTTGATTTGATTGTGAATGCTTAAGCCAATAATAAAAACGGTTAGCGAACTAATTCCAATCATGTGAATACTGGCTTTGAATTTGGCATACAACAATAGAAAAGCAAAGATTGTACTAAGTATTCCTCCAACAAAAAAGAAATAAAGACTCGGAAAGCGATCAAGCGTTATACTTTTTTCTATCAAAACAGCAAACAATATAATCTGCATTAATAACGGGATTTTACGTTGTGAAATATCCGAAAGCATGATATTTTCTATTTTTCCGAAAGTTCTTAACAGATAAAAAAATGCAATTGGCAACAGCAAAGTAATAATGATTATTTGCAGAAAAAGAATCAAATATTGTGGCAAAGTGAAATACTGAGCTTCAAGCAAAACGTAAAAGAAAGT
>JAYTGH010000212.1:0-5990 GCA_043733645.1 Flavobacterium sp.
TTTTGCTAATGCTTTGATGTAATCATCAATGGCGGCATCGGATGCTTGTTGAAACTCACCATCATCAATTGGGTTGTATTCAATCAAATTGACTTTACACGGAACATATTTACAGAACTTGACTAACGCATCTATCGAAGCTTTATCATCATTAATACCTTTCCAAACTACGTATTCATAAGTGATTTTGCTTTTGGTTTTTTGATACCAGTATTGCAACGCTTCTTTCAGTTCGGGTAATTGGAAGTTTTTTGTAAAAGGCATAATGTGGTTTCTTGTTTCTTCAATGGCTGAATGTAACGAAACGGCAAGCTTAAATTTCACCTCGTCATCTGCCATTTTTTTAATCATCTTTGAAACTCCGGAAGTAGAAACCGTAATCCGTTTTGGCGACATCCCCATGCCTTCTTCCGAAGTAATCATAGCAATGGCTTTCATCACATTATTATAATTCATTAAAGGTTCGCCCATTCCCATAAAAACAATATTAGAAAGTGGTCGATTATAATACAAACGACTTTCTCTATCGATGGCAACAACTTGATCATAGATTTCTCCAGGTTCCAGATTTCGCATTCTTTTTAAACGTGCTGTTGCGCAAAAGTTACAATCTAAACTACAACCAACCTGGCTCGAAACACAAGCTGTCGTTCTGGTTTCTGTCGGAATCAAAACACTTTCTACAATTAAACCATCGTGAAGTCGGACTGCATTTTTCACGGTTCCGTCTTCGCTGCGTTGCATGGTGTCAACCTTGATATGATTAATCACAAAGTTATTTTCGAGCATGGTTCTCGTTTCTTTTGAAACATTAGTCATGTCTTCAAAATTGTGCGACGCCTTGCTCCAAAGCCATTCATAGACCTGATTGCCACGAAATGCTTTGTCACCATTGGCCACAAAGAAATCACGCAATTGTTCTTTGGTTAAACTTCGAATGTCTTTTTTCTCGATTTCCATGGTGCAAAGATAAATATAAAGTTTGTGAAATTAAATGCTTGCAAAGAACAGCCATGTTTAGTCCATGTCCTTATGATTAATCTTCAATGGTTATAACTGGTATATGCCATAAATATAATACGACATACATACGGCATATATACGGTATATATACGACATATATACGGTATATATATCTTATTACTATGCATATACCATTTAGCTTTATAGTCTTAGTGGTGTTTTGAGAAGCCATATAATTGAATAACTTTGTATAAAAAATAAGACCATGCATTTTCTTTCCGACGAATTAGATATTTATGTAACACAACATTCAGAAAACGAACCTGAATTATTAGTGCAATTGAATAAAGAAACGCATCAAAAAATCCTGCAGCCAAGAATGTTAAGCGGGCATTTTCAGGGAAGGGTTTTGAGTATGCTTTCAAAAATTATTCATCCGACAAACATTCTTGAAGTGGGGACTTATACGGGTTATGCTACGCTATGTTTAGCAGAAGGTTTAGCGGAAAACGGAACCATTGACACTTTGGATAACGAAGAAGAATTATTCGATTTTCAGAGAAAATATTTTGACAAAACCATTTGGGCAAACCAAATAACACAACATCTTGGGGAAGCTTTAGATATCATTCCGACGTTGACTAAAAAATACGATTTGGTTTTTATTGATGCCGATAAGGAAAATTATATCAACTATTTTCATTTGATTGTTCCGATGATGAACAAAGGTGGAATCATCCTTTCGGACAATGTTTTGTGGAGCGGAAAAGTTTTATCAGCGATAAAGCCAGGCGATATCACAACTCAAATTCTTTTAGAATACAATCAGCTATTGAAAGACGATTCAAGAGTAGAAACCGTTTTACTTCCTATTCGTGATGGTTTGACCGTTTCACGCGTACTTTAGTTTTGAGAATATATTTTCGGTATAATTTATAGCAAATGAATCCGAATGTTGCTCCAAAAGTATAACCTGTAACAATATCTGACGGAAAATGCAACCCAAGGTAAATTCTGCTGTAGGCAAAAATCAAAGGGAACAGAAACAACAAATATGTGTGTTTGTAAAATTTCTTTAGAATCATAAAAGCGAAAACCGTTGTCGCCATTGAGTTGGCTGCATGGCCAGAGAAAAAACTAAACGAAGGACTTGATTTTACTACTCTGATAATATGATTTACCGTTTCGTCATTACAAGGTCGCAAACGTTGAAAAGTATGTTTAAAAAGATTGGCAGTTTGATCGGTAAGCACTATTAAAAGCGCGGTAAAAAGGATGTAATAACCAAATTTTTTCCATCCGAGTTTCTTTTGCAAAAGATAAAAAATAACTAAAAATAAAGGCGTCCAATACAGTTGATTTGTAATGATAAGCCATAAGCCATCAAATCTTGGTGAACCTAATCCGTTCAAGAAAACCAGAAGTTGTTTGTCTAATTGAAGAATTTTCTCCAGCACTATAGTTGTCTTTTTATTGGTCCGGTTCCGTCTTCGATATTTTCTTTTGCTTTTGTGACTTCAGGTACAATATTAGAATCTAAATTTGATTTTACTTTTTTGACCTCATCGGCAAAAGACGAAGTCAATTCTTTCATGGTTGTATCAATTCCGTTGGCTTCGGCACCTTTTTGGATTTCACTTTTTATTTCGTTTGTAGCGTTTTTTAATTGTGCCATTGCTTTGCCCATAGTTCTTGCGATATCGGGAATTTTATCCGCACCAAAAAGCATTAACGCAATGAAGATAATAAAGATTAATTCGCCACCACCAATTCCAAACATAGTTTCTGCTTTTTTAAATGAGATACAAAGTTACTTAAATTGCTATTAGTTTTTTAAAATTTCCAAATATTTAGTCGCTAAATCAGAGAAGATAAAACGAGCCATCATTTTGTTTTTATTGTTTAGTGCTTCTTCTAATTTTGGCTCTTCTACTGCATAATACCAAAATCCTCTAAGATACTCTTTTGGAATCTTCAGGTTTTCTATAAAATATTCCTCCTTAAACATATATTCTATCTTTTGAAGCAGGTATTCTTTTCTTTCCACTTTAAGTTCTTTCTTCAGCATTGCTGTTCGTCCCGTAATTGCATTGATAAGCGGGTCCAATCCCGCTGAAAAACCAGGATAGTTACCAACCACAACTGTAGGATATGCTGCAGTTGCTGTTCTTAATTTTCGTTCAGCTGGAGTGTAATGCTTAGCCGGTTTTTGCAATATCCCCAATGAAACAGCGTTGATATCTTTATATTGTTTGATTTCAACTTCATCAAGCGGATTAACTTTTGCTTCTAAACTTTCTACAAAAAGTTGTTTGGTTATGTCATTTTCGGTTATTACTGCTTTTTTTGTTACTACCTGCAAACCTGAGAATTGCAAGGTGTCACCCACTTTGACAAACATTGAGAAATTCCCGTTTTTATCTGTCGTTGTTGTTGATTCCGAACGTAAATTAGCCACATAAACGTCATTCAATTCTTTGATTTGGGAAGTTATTTTTCCTTTTAACAAAGTTAAGGTTGGTGTTTGAGCAAAAGTGGGAGCAAAAAATAAAAATATAATTATACTTTTAAATAACTTCATTATTCTAATTTTACGGTGTAAAAATAGCTGTAAAGATTACTAAAAGTAGATAATCTTTTGTTAAAAAAATTAAATCACTATCGATGAAGAAAATGATTATAGCAAGTACTTCAACCATTCATGGCGGTAACTATTTAGACTATTTGTTGCCAACTTTAGAAATTCATTTTCACCAATGTGCCGAAATACTTTTTATTCCGTATGCGCGTCCGGGTGGCGTTTCGCATGATAATTATACTGCTACTGTTCGCTCGGCTTTCGCCAAAATAAATAAAACCGTAAAAGGGTTGCATGAATTTGATAATCCGGTTGATGCCGTTCAAAATGCTCAAGGAATTTTTACTGGTGGTGGCAATACTTTTTTGTTGGTAACACAATTATATCAAAACAAGGTGATGGACGTTTTGGCAAAAGTTGTCGAAAACGGAACGCCCTATCTTGGCTCAAGTGCCGGAAGTAATATTACCGGATTGACCATGCAAACCACGAATGATATGCCTATTATTTATCCGCCGAGTTTTAAAACTTTGGGTTTAATTCCGTTTAACTTAAATCCGCATTATCTTGATGCTGATTTGCAGAGCAAACATATGGGCGAAACACGGGAAACTAGAATAAAGGAATTTCATGCTTTTAATGAGGCGCCAGTTTTAGGATTACGTGAAGGGAGTTGGTTGGAAATAACAGGCTCAACTATTGTATTGAAAGGCGATTTTACCGCACGTTTGTTTAGGCAGAATGAAACTCCGGAAGAAGTAACACCCGGTACCAATCTGGAGTTCCTGAACTAAGTCTCATACTGGTCTTCGACAAGCTCAGACTGACAGCTCTTGTTAAAATCGAATCTCCTCAAATTACACAGGTTGTCACACTGAGACTGTCGAAGTGCTCCTTCAGGTACAAAAACGTTAATGTTGAGGAGATACTTCCTTCGTCAGTATGACAAAGTTCATAAATAAAAAACCTCAAACTTTCGTTTGAGGTTTGGAGCGGAAGACGAGGCTCGAACTCGCGACAACCAGCTTGGAAGGCTGGAGCTCTACCAACTGAGCTACTTCCGCAATGCGACTGCAAATATATAGAATAACATTCTTTCGATGCAAGTTTTTTTAAAAAAAAATAGTGTCTTATCAAAACCAAAAGAATTTACAACTGTAAGTCATTTGAAATGAAAATGTTGGGAGATCACTTTGCTATGCACAAAAATTTAAGCCGTTAATCTTGAAATTATTTCGTGTGCTGCTGAAGGATGATAAATAAACAAACAGGATTTATCTTTTATGACATTGATGATTTTCGCATTCATCTCGACAGGAATCGCAGGACAGCCCTGACTTCTTCCTAATCTTTTATTTTGTTTTATAAACGATTCCGAAACATAATCGGCACCATGAACCACCACGGCTCTTTCTCTTGCCTTATCATTTAATCCTTTTTCAAGTCCGTCTAATTTTAAAGACATCCCATGCTTACCATCATAAATTTCGCCGGTAGCATAAAACCCAACACTGCTTTGGAAAGACTCTGCCTGATTTGAAAATTGATTAGCAAATTCTTCACCAGTGTTTCTTCCGTGGGCCACTAAAGTGTTGAACATTATGATATTCTTATCTAAATCGATAACCCAAAGACGTTTCATATTTGAAGACAAGCTGAAATCGACTAAGGTTAAGATATTTTTTTGAACAAGTCCTTTTTGTTTTAGCAGATGAAATCCATCCAAAGCTAAATTGAAACACTCAAAACTAGGCATAACAAAAGAGTTTGCATCTAATTGATTGTAGATAGATACATTTTTTGAAACAGCAGTAATCTCTGTTTTGGTACTAATTTTATTGGGGTTTGTTTTGTTTGGAATATTTGTGAATGACATCAACAAAACAACAAAAAACAAGGAGAAACATTTATAATTCATTGATAATATTTAGGTTAAAAAGTGAGACTTGGTTTTACAAACATAAACTAAATATTGAAAAATAAAAATATTTCAGCTTTAATTAAGACAAACTTAAGGTATTAACTCGTTGTTGCTGAATGATTTTATTAATTTCAAAAGTTGCAATTATGAATTAATTATTTACTTTTGTTCGACTAACTAAACAACCAATGCCCAAGTATTCCTGCTATTTCATTTGCATAACTTTGCTTTTTGCAGGCAAGATGTTTGGTCAAAAAAAAACGCTTCAAACGCAGTTTACCGATGAAAAAATTACAATAGATGGTAAATTAGATGAAGAAGCCTGGAAATCTGCTCAAGTTGCAACAGATTTTGTTATGTATGCCCCCTATAATGGTGTGCCAGTTCCTCCTGAAAAAAAGACTGAAGTAAAAATTGTTTATACCAACGAAGCTATTTATGTGGCTGCAAAGCTATATGATGATCAGCCCAATGAGATTTCAAGAGAATTAACCAAAAGAGATAACTTTGCTACGGCTGATCATTTTG
>JAYTGH010000213.1:0-5979 GCA_043733645.1 Flavobacterium sp.
AATCCTGAAAACGGTTAGGATTAATTTGCCGTGCATTCCCGGAATCTTGGTTCCCCAAGCCATTCCTTCGTTTTCAATCAGCATAATTTTAAACCAACTAGTCACATCTATTGTTTCGTTGTAAGTGAAATTGGTTTTGATATAAATTTTGACGAATTGGTCAACCAATAAAATAATGGCAATGATTAAAATGGAATTTCTTAAGGACATTTTCATGATTTTGTTGGCGCAAAAATAGTAATATTATTATACAAAAAGCAGAATTTTTTTAGGTATAAATCTCATTTTATTCGTATTACAAATGTTTATTAATTTTACCCAGAAACCAAAAGCTACTATGACAGAAATTGGTGCTCATATTATAAAATCGTTAACAACCGATAAAAAGTGTTATTGTTTCTTTGATAAAAAATTAGAAACAATTAACGACTTAAGTCTATCTAAATTATACAATTTGAGCAGAATATTTCTGTTGTGAATTCGTGATTTTTCGTCCAAAGGAGTATCAATTTCATGTTGCGAAATAGACTCTAATTCAAATACCACCAACTCGTGATATTTTGCCCACTGCATCACGGGATTTACGTTTGGAAGAAATACTTTTGCTCCAAGATACAAAGAAATTAAAATATTGCCAATTGCCTCTTGACGCCAATTGCCGTATATAGCAACTCCAAAACTTGTCATTAATTGGTTGTATTCTTCCAAGGGAAGAAAATCTTCTAACGGAATAAAGTTTTCGCCAAAAGAGGCGGTGCCTACTTTCTTGACAGTTTCCTTGTATTCTTTTGTTCCTGAATAACTTAATGGAACCACTACCTTTCGTTCTTTTAAGTCTAGTTTAGACAAGAAGCGCATGGCATATTCATGGTTATTGGTTACCGAAGCTGAATTTCCAATTTGGATGTTATTGCCCTCTACCCATTTTTGCATCATCTCTTGTCCCAAAATCAACTCAATAGGATAATAGAAAAAATCCATCCATGGAATATTTTTCAGCTTTGGATAATAGCTAACCAACATCTTATAGTCTATTTCAGTTGTATCTGTAACAATAGCGCTAATTCGTTTAGAAACAAAAGATTCTATTTTACGAATTTTAAATTTGTTTATTGTTTTTTCGAGCAGATTGCCAATCAAAGATTTTTTCGTCTTCTTATAATAAGAACTTTCTTTGTCCCATAATTCAAACCCTTTGGGATAAAGCAATTTGTTATAAAGATCATTTCCCCAAATAATCCAATAAATGGGGATGTCTTTTTTGATGTAGTCTTGAACAAAACGAATTTTTCTCGAATTCAAGTAATGTATAATGACAGTTGAAAACGTTTTGTTTCCCTTGTAGTTTTTATATTCCTGAAATGTAATTACGCTTTTATGATGCTTTACAAGTTTAAGCTCATGCCGTGTAAAAACAACAAACAGGTTCTCTCCGGGAGCTGCTTCCTCAAAAACGTCAATTGTTCTATTGATAATTTTTTCGTCGTGTACAAGGTGCAGAATCATCGTTTCCACGAAATTTTCGTCATTTTATTTATCGCTGCATGTTTTTTGCTTCAATGCTCATTGTTGCATGAGGAACAACGCGTAATCTTTCTTTAGAGATTAGCTTTCCAGTAACTTTACAAACACCATAGGTTTTATTCTCCACACGGAAAAGTGCATTCTTCAAGTCACGAAGAAATTTCTCCTGACGAATAGCTAACTGCGAGTTGGCTTCTTTTGACATGGTTTCGCTACCTTCTTCAAATGCTTTAAACGTTGGCGATGTATCATCAGTTCCGTTGTTTAGGTCATTCATATAGGCGCTCTTTATTAACTCTAAGTCAATTTTTGCCTTTTCCATTTTGTTTAAGATAATTTCTTTGAACTCTGCTAAATCAGCATCTGAGTATCTCATTTTTTCTTCTACCATCTTTATTCTATTTTGAGATTAATATTTTTGTTTTGATGTCGTCAAACTCAATTTCCGTTCCATCTTTTAAGTCGTCCACAAAAACTAATGTTTCCGTTAGTGTTTCCGATTTGATATACTTTTCATTGGCAGTAACTGCTTTTTCTAAACCGTTGTTTGCTTGTAAATGAACTTTAATTTTGTCCGTTACTTCAAAGCCGCTATCTTTTCTTAGGTTTTGAATTCTGTTGACCAATTCTCTTGCAATTCCTTCTTTTATCAATTCATCCGTTAAAGTAATATCTAATGCCACTGTAATTCCGTTTGCATTTGCAACTAACCAACCTGGAATATCTTGTGAAGAAATCTCAACATCATCGGATGTTAAAATTATACTATTTCCTGAAATAACAAGCGTTAACTCACCTTTTGTGTCTAATTCGTTAATTTGTTCAGCCGATAAACTTTGTATCTCTTTGGCAATCAACCCCATGTCTTTACCAAAACGTGGGCCAAGCGCTTTGAAATTAGGTTTAATCTGCTTCACTAAAACACCAGACGCATCGTCTAAAAGTTCTATTTCTTTAACGTTAACTTCAGCTTTTATCAGGTCGGAAACTGCCTCTATTTCAGCACGCTGATTGTTGTCAAGTATAGGAATCATAACCTTTTGCAACGGTTGGCGCACTTTTATCATTTCCTTTTTTCGAAGCGATAAAACCAGTGACGAAACCGTTTGCGCTTTCATCATTCTGCTTTCCAGTGATTTATCAACAAAGTTTTCAACCGAAACCGGGAATTTTGCCAAGTGAATACTCGTAAATTCCTCGCTATTAGTGGTGTTAACCAAATCACGATATAGTTTGTCCATAAAGAACGGAGCGATTGGTGCCGATAGTTTTGCTACGTTTATCAAACAAGTATACAATGTTTGGTAAGCCGCAATTTTATCTTTTTCGTATTCGCCTTTCCAGAATCGTCGCCTGCACAAACGAACATACCAGTTACTCAAATTCTCCTGAACGAAATCAGAAATAGCTCTCGCTGCCTTTGTTGGTTCGTAATCGGCGTAAGCTTCATCAACCACTTTTATCAAAGTATGCAGTTCGGATAGAATCCAACGGTCAATTTCCGGTCTTTCGTTTAACGGAATTTCCGCTTCCGCGTATTTAAATCCGTCGATATTAGCATATAAACTAAAGAACGAATACGTATTGTATAATGTCCCGAAGAATTTACGACGAACCTCAGCAACGCCTTCAATATCAAACTTTAAATTATCCCACGGATTTGCATTCGCAATCATATACCAACGTGTGGCATCGGGACCATATTCCGCTAAAGTTGTAAATGGATCAACGGCATTTCCTAAACGTTTGGACATTTTTTGTCCGTTTTTGTCCAGAACCAAACCATTTGAAACCACATTTTTATAGGCGATTTTATCAAAAACTAACGTTCCGATTGCGTGTAAAGTATAGAACCAACCACGGGTTTGATCAACACCTTCGGCTATGAAATCAGCTGGAAAATCTTTGTTCTGGTCAATTTTATCTTTGTTCTCAAACGGATAATGCCATTGCGCATAAGGCATCGCACCACTATCGAACCAAACATCAATCAAATCAGCTTCGCGTTTCATTGGTTTTCCTGAAGCGGAAACTAACGTAATGGCGTCAACTACATTTTTATGTAAGTCAACTAAATCATAATTCTCCTCGCTCATGTTCCCGATTTCAAAACCTTTGAACGGATTTACGCTTTCTACACCGGCTTGGATTGCCTTTTCTATTTCGTTATATAGTTCTTCAACCGAACCGATTAAGATTTCTTCGGTTCCGTCTTCTGTTCTCCAGATGGGTAATGGAATTCCCCAATAACGTGACCGTGATAAGTTCCAGTCGTTGGCATTTTTCAACCAGTTTCCGAAACGGCCTTCTCCGGTTGCTTTTGGCTTCCAGTTGATGGTTTCGTTAAGGTCGAACATTCGGTCTTTGACTTCGGTTACTTTGATAAACCAGGAATCTAACGGATAATATAATAAGGGTTCATCGGTTCTCCAGCTGTGTGGGTAACTGTGAACGTATTTCTCTACTTTGAACGCTTTGTTTTCTTCTTTTAATTGAATGGCAATTTCTACATCGGCAGAACGCTCTGGTGCCTGACCAGCGTCGTAATATTCATTCTTTACATATTTCCCGGATAAATCTCCTAAACCTTGAATGAATTTACCTTGTAAATCAACCAACGGCACAGGGTTTTCATTGGCATCTAAAACCAACATTGGTGGCACTTCCGGTTTTGCTTCTTTGGCAACTTTCGCATCATCGGCGCCAAAAGTTGGCGCAGTATGTACAATTCCGGTTCCGTCTTCAGTAGTAACAAAATCTCCTGCAATTACCCTAAAGGCATCTTGCGCATTTTGATATGGTAATACCAATGGCATTAACTGCTCGTAACGGATTCCGACTAAGTCTTTTCCTTTGAATTCAGTTAAAATTTTATATGGAATTTGTTTATCGTTCGCTTTAAAATTTTCAAAATCAGAAGTTTCTTGACTTGCAAAAAATCCTTTACCGAATTGTTTTCCGACTAAGTTTTTAGCCAAAATAACTTTTATAGGAAGGAAAGTATACTGATTAAACGTTTCAACCAAAACATAATCTATTTTTGGCCCAACGGTCAATGCTGTGTTACTTGGCAATGTCCAGGGTGTTGTCGTCCATGCCAGAATGTGAACATCTCCAAAACCTTGTAAAAAGCTCGGTAACGATTCTGCTAAAGCCTTGAATTGAGATACAACTGTTGTATCCGTAACGTCTCTGTAACTTCCCGGTTGGTTTACTTCGTGCGAAGATAATCCGGTTCCCGCTTTTGGAGAATACGGCTGAATGGTGTAGCCTTTATATAGTAACTTTTTGTCGTAAATCTGCTTCAGCAACCACCAAACCGATTCCATGTATTTGGATTTGTAAGTTACATACGGATCTTCCATATCAACCCAATACCCCATTTTTTCGGTTAAGTCATTCCACACATCTGTATAGCGCATAACGGTGCGTTTACACGCTTCGTTGTATTCTTCTATGGAAATGGTTTTCCCGATGTCTTCTTTGGTAATGCCTAATTCTTTTTCTGTGCCTAATTCAACTGGCAATCCGTGTGTGTCCCAGCCCGCTTTTCGCTTAACCTGAAACCCTTTTTGCGTTTTATACCGACAAAAAATATCTTTAATCGCACGCGCCATTACGTGGTGAATTCCAGGCAAACCATTTGCGGATGGTGGCCCTTCGAAAAACACGTATGGTGTAGCGCCTTCGCGAGACGTTACGCTTTGTTCAAAGATGTTGTTTTCTTTCCAAAAATCAAGAACATCAGAGGCCACTTTTGGCAAATCAAGTCCTTTATATTCAGTAAACTTAGTACTCATTTTTGTCGTTTTCTTTAATCAAGTCTGCGAAAGTAATAAATAGTTATGAGTTATGAGTTATGAGTGATAAGTTTTTGCGTCAGCGATAGCCCTAAAGTAAAATTAATCGATGAGTAACATTAACTGTAAATGTGGTGTGGAATTGTTAAGGACATAACCTATTTAAATCTAATTTATATTTATAATGACTCTAGTACAAGTCTAATTAAAATATTGTTTTAGTTAGACTTGTATTAGAGTTGTATTAGACTTGTATTAGACTTGTGCAAAACAAAATACCTATCGAACCCTGTTTTAACAGCATCTTTTTGTGATTTAGGGTTTCTTAAGCGAAAACCTCTTTTAAAACCTCGAGTGATTTTGGTTTTTTGAAGCCGTCAAGGTGAATAGTATAATACTCAAGAAGGATTTTGAGCAGGATTTGGCGTTCTATGCTTGCGAAGACTTTTTGGTCACTGTCGAATTTTAAATCGATTAGCATTTTGAACAAAAACGTTTCGTGTTCGGATAGGCAATTGGTTCCCTGAAAGTTTGAAAAGTTGCCTTCTCTGCAATCGAAAAATTTAAACGCATCTTCTGAATTATCAGGATAAAAGCCAAAAAACTTGGTCATCTCCAACATCAAAATCAGATGGAAATTTGCCATTTCGTCATG
>JAYTGH010000214.1:0-2078 GCA_043733645.1 Flavobacterium sp.
CAATAATAAAACGCCAGCGGCTAAAAACCACTTTCTTTTTGCCAACATAAATGCTGCATAATAATAATTAAAAAAGCCAAAAAGAACGCCTATCAAAACAGAGTCGATCCTATATATAACAACGGAACGAATCTCAAAACTCCATTGTTTTAAATCTAAATTAGTAGAATGCAAATCATAATATAGCTTTGAAAAAAAAGCGGCAATTATTAGCCCAATGATAACCGTTAAAAACAATACTTTTTTGGAAGCTTTAACAAATGACTTGGAGAGAACCAACAATAAAAAAATCACAAAAATATAACCCATTTCTTTGACAGGTAAACTCCACGATTCTGGAAAAAAAGCAGGTATGGGTGAAGCAAAATTCTGAATTAGCAAAAGGTATTTCCATACTTCTGAAACTGAAAATCCAAATATCAAATACACTATAGTTAGTATAAAAACCACCAAATAGTAGCTCGGTAATACCCGCATTAATCTTCGGGATATAAATAAACAAGCATCTTTTAGACTATAATTTTCATGGAGAAACTGTTTGTAAAGTATGCCTCCAATTAAAAATCCGCTTAGGACAATGAATAATTCTACGCCAAGGAAACCGCTCGCATCCTGCACTCTTCCGAAAAGGCTTGTCGAGTTGTATATCCACGAACAATGCGAAAACAATAGTAAACTTATAGAAAGTGCACGCAAAAAATCTAATCCAAAAAATCTTTTTGGACTTATTTGTTTTCTATCGTTCATATAAAAATGTAAATTTGACAACCATGAGAAAATCAAAGATATATAAAATTTTAGGAGTTCTAATTCTGCTAACCATTATTGGCGGTGGAATTTGGTATTGGCAATTGCCAACTCGTCACAAAGCAATTGTGAAGTCTTATTTGTTTGAAAAATTTGGTGTTGTAAATCCAAATTGGAAAGTCGAAAACCAATCACAAACCTATAAAATGATTTCGCCTGAGTTTTATATTGATGGGATTTATAAGTCGATGGAAGGTCCGAAAGCTTCTAATTATGTACAACTTTCTCAAGATTCGACCTTGCTTTGGTTAACCAGTTTTCATGTAAAAGCGATTGAAAATAAATCGCTGCAAACTATTTCAAAGGATTTTATCTGTCATACGAATATTGATTTCAATGACGTGAATTATTATAGTTCATTACATTTAGAAAAGCGGATTGGCAAACAATATCCCAGGTTGACATCACTTTCCCATGGTATGGAAAACTTCAGCTTTCCGTCAGGTTATGGAGTTCCGATGAAAGGAAATGAGTTTTTGTATGTAACGACACAATCTTTAAATCACAATCTGCCTGATGCTAATTTTTGGATGCGACATGAAGTGGACATCAACTATACTAGAGAGAAAAATTTGAAACCATTGATGAGCCGAACAGCATTTATTATGCTTCCATTTAATCAATCTGATCCGTATAAATCGCCTTTAGATCCGGGTACAAATCAATGTATTCCGGTGGAAACAAAAAACCATACTTACGATGATGGACATGGAAATAAACTCTCTGGTCATTGGGTAATTCCTGTTGGAAAAAACACCTATAGAAGTGCTGTGAACGGTCAACTTGAAATTCAGGATAGTTTGCGTTTGCATGCAGCAGCGATTCACGTTCATCCGTTTGCTACTCAAATTTCTTTATTCGATAAAACAACACATAAAGCCATTTTTAGCAGCAAGATTGTAAATCACAAAGGAAAGATTGGCTTAACTAGCATAGAACCTTTTTCGTCTTTAGAAGGCATTTGGCTTTACAAAAATCATGAGTATGAAATTGTATTATATGTCAATAACACTAGCCAAGTAAGCCAAGATATGATGGGAAGTATGTTTTTGTTTTTTTACGATAAAGAACTTGATGATATACTTCAAAAAGGATTAAAGTAGTTTACCAATAATCATTTCTTCGGTAATTCCTTCGGCGTCAGCTTTGTAGTTTTTAATAATTCTGTGACGTAGAATTCCGGTTGCTACGGCTTTTACATCTTCAATATCTGGTGAAAATTTTCCGTTAAAAGCAGCGTTAGCTTTTGCGGCTAAAATTAGGTTTTGCGA
>JAYTGH010000215.1:0-2074 GCA_043733645.1 Flavobacterium sp.
GAGAAAACCAGGAATTACCACCTTTTGGATTGGCCTTCAAAAATTTACCGAAATTATGCAAGGATATAAACTCTTTAGAGATGTGTCCAGACGGTAGCCTTTTCAGGATGCTTTTTTTATCTTTGAAATATGAAAATTACTAAACTCTTCAGAGAATTTTTTGAAAGTGAAAAAGCCGGTGGATTTACATTAATTGCTTGTACACTACTTTCATTATTTTTAGCGAATTCGATTTGGAGCGAAAATTACATACACATTTGGCATTATCAATTAGGAAATTATTCGCTTGAGTATTGGATAAATGAAGGATTGATGACCATTTTTTTTTTGTTAATTGGTTTAGAATTAGAACACGAAATTCATTCCGGAGAAATTTCCAATATCAAAAATGCATTGCTGCCAATTTCGGGAGCACTTGGAGGAATGCTTATTCCTGCTGGTTTGTTTTTGCTTTTAAATTTTGGAACCAAAACACAATCTGGTGCCGGAATTCCAATGGCAACAGACATTGCTTTTGCATTGGGAATATTATCGCTTTTAGGAAGCAAAGTGCCAACTTCATTAAAAATATTCTTAACCGCTTTGGCAATAATCGATGATTTGGGTGCGATTCTGATAATTGCCATTTTCTATACTAGCAATTTACACTGGATAAATTTAATCATTGCTTTATCCATTTTCGGAGTTTTGATGGTTTTAAACAGAATGAAAATTCACAACCTTATTCCTTACTTAATTGGCGGCATTTTTATGTGGTATTTTATGCTTAATTCTGGAGTTCATGCCACAATTACTGGCGTTTTATTGGCTTTTGCTATTCCTTTTCACAATGGAAGTAAAAAATCGCCATCCAAAATTTTACAACACTTTTTACACAAACCAGTAGCCTATTTTATTCTTCCCATTTTTGCATTGGCCAACACCGCAATTATAATCAATTCCGATTGGCATTTTGCTTTGTCTCATAATTACACTTTAGGAATTGCTTTGGGATTAATCGTTGGAAAACCTATTGGCATTGGGCTTTTCTGTTATTTGGCAGTGAAATTAAAAATTTGCTCTCTTCCAAAAGATATCAATTGGAAAGCCATAATCGGAGTTGGATTTTTAGGTGGAATTGGATTTACAATGTCAATCTTTATTACACTGCTCGCCTTTTCAGATGCTGAACACATCGATGATTCCAAAATCATGATTTTAGTTTCATCATTAATCGCTGGAATTATAGGATTACTGTTTTTAAAGTCCGTTTTAAAAAAGAATTATAATGAAACTAATTCGTAATTCATTAATACCAATTCTTCTTTTTGAAATAATAAATCATACCTAACAGTAATAAAAACATCAATCCAATGATAATAAAATAACCATATTGCCAATGCAATTCGGGCATATTATCAAAATTCATCCCGTAAACACCAACAATAAAAGTCAGCGGCATAAAGAAAACTGAAACCACTGTCAAGGTTTTCATCACTTCATTCATCTTATGATTTTGTGTCGAAAAATAAAAATTGGAAGCACTATCAAGCGTAGTCAAATCATATTCTATTTGCTCTAAAAGCTCCAAACTTTTTTGATGTAAACGCTCAAAAAAACTATAATTATTAGATTCGATAGCATTAAAAACATTATCGTCTTTAATACTTTTTATCGAATACAAAGAATCGCGCAACGGAATGATAGAACGCTTCAAAAAGTTATAATTATCTCGGTGCTTTTCTATTTGCTCTAAAATTTTCGGATTGGTACTTGTCTTTGATAAATTAATTAAATCCTCAACTCTATCTTCTTCGTTTTCAATTGTTATGTAAAAATTTTCCATTACAGAATCAAGTAATAAATACAATAGATAATCCGCTTTTTTGTCTCTAACGATTCCAGAATGCGTTTTAATTCTCTCTCGAATGTGGGTAAAAAAGTCACTTCTTTTTTCCTGAAACGAAACCAAAACTCCATTCTTTAAAAGAAAACTAATTTGTTCGACATTAATGTTATTGGTGTCTTCTTCCGGCAAGAGTGATTTAATATTAAAAAATAAAGTATCATGATACTCTTCAAGCTTTGTTCTTTT
>JAYTGH010000216.1:0-2074 GCA_043733645.1 Flavobacterium sp.
ACTTTCTTTTAGGAAAACAGCCTCAAAGGTAACAATTTTACAACATCAAAATATATCGCGAAAAGTTTTGTTAAACGAAAAAAATGTATAATTTTAAAAACAATTAAAAATGAAAAAATTAGTTTTAGCCATTATGGCAATCGTATTGTTTGTGAGCAACACAAATGCACAAGAAAAATTATCAGCAGAAGACCAAGCCAGTCTTCAGGAAATTGTAAAAAAAGTAACCAGTGTTGCCGAAGAAAAAGCAAGAGTGGTTACTTTTGAATTGAATTACAAAGAAAGCTTTGAACTTGCCAATTTTGTAGTTGATGAAGAGAGTGAGTTGGCAAAAAAATTATCTAGCTCATTAGATGAAGCAAAATTCAATGCCTTGAAAGGGAATGTTAAATTAACTTATGCCAATGGTGATTTTGAGGTTTTTGCAACAGATGACATAAATAACATTGGCAATGCAATACTAGCACATGCAAAAGAAAGATTGGTTAAAGGATTATATGTGCCTAGGAGTTTGGAGGGGGTTGTTGAAAGTTTGTCTACAGGGCAAGATATTAATGAAATTTTAAATGATAAAGACTTTCAATCATATCTTATTGTAATTGACAAAGAATCAAAATTGAAAAAAGATATTAAAAAAATTAAAGAAATTCTATCTGACAATGTAGTTGATGAAAATGAAACTAAAATTTTATATTCTGTAATAGGATATGAGAATAATGAAGAGTTTATTTCTAATTTAAAATATCAATTAGAGCTTTTAAATAATCTTAATAATAAATATCAGCTTTCGAAATTAACAAGCAATGATTTAGGAATTCTTTATAATCAAGGTATAAACATGTTAAATATAACTTCCCAAAACAGGGGTGGACATTGTGCACGTTCTTACAATAATTGTATGAGAATTGCATTTGGTATTGCAGTTGGGGCTCATTTAGCTTGTACACCATTAGATGTTACTGTAGTAGCTGGTTTAGCTTGTCATGGCGCTGTAGCACTTGTTCATTATTCAATGCAAGATGATTGCGAGCTTGGTTATTCAGACTGTATAGGGGGCTAGTGTTAAAAATATATTCTTTAAGTATAAATTAATTTTGATAATTTAATTAAACCAATAACTCTTAAAATATGAAATCAAAATATTTGCCTATATTCTGTTTCTTAGGAATTCTAATAATTAAACATTTTGATAATGGAAAATTCAAAACTCTTTCAGTTTTATCAGTTTTGATATTACTAATTATTTCTATTGTAAGTGTAGTGTTAATTAATATTAAAGCTCACAAAGAAGGGACTTTAAACAAAAATAAATTAATTATTTTTGTTATTGCAATAATACTATCGTTAATTATTTACTCTAAAGGACTTTTATATTTAAGTTAATTTAGTTGAACCCCCGATATTACCAGCATATTACTCGTGAACTAAACAAAAAGTACAACCTAAAACTAAACCATTAATTAAAACCTAGTGGTTTAGTTTCAAAAAAAATCAGAATGAAATTCAAAACATTTCTAGCAATAGTAACCCTATTGCCCATGATTACTTTTGCCCAATCCGATCTCCAAACCGCTCTAAAAGGCGGAGAATTATTGCTAACCGGTTTAAGTGTTTTTAAAACCACCAAAGGCAGTAAGTCGGATAGTAAATTCATTGAAAGTGTTTGTGTCAAAAACAAACTAGTAGATAAAATCACTTTCAGGATAGTGGGCAAAAACGAGGAAGGAGACGAGATTAAAAAAGAACTCGTTATCCAAAAAGACGGTAAAGAATGCCTCTTTATTTTACCCAAAGGCATTTATACATACGAAGTAGTATTACCCAACAAAGACGTTTACAAAAAAGGGGAATACAAATTCGATGAAGATGTAATCATCACCATAAAGGATGATTAAACAAAAAAGGTGTTCCTGTTGGAACACCTTTTTTTATTTGTTATTAGCTTATATCGTTTTCCTTCTCAACTCCGCCATTTTTATTGCGGCAATCGCGGCTTCGGTTCCTTTATTTCCATGAATGCCACCACTTCTGTCTATCGATTGTTGTTCGTTGTTATCTGTTAACAAACAAAAAA
>JAYTGH010000217.1:0-2070 GCA_043733645.1 Flavobacterium sp.
AAAATGGCATAATAAGGAACTTCTTTTTCAAGTTTGTAATGGTTGCCTATCACACTTTCCATGGCTTTCCATTGGTCGTAGCGCAGGTTATCTATGACAACAAATAAAACAGGTTTATCTTTTTTTACCAATTCGGGAACAACTAATTCTCTGAATAGCGTATGTGATTGAATTGGTCTATCCGCTTTTGGTTCGAACCAATCTTCATAGTTGCGTTCAATGAATTTGCTGAACTGTGCATTGGCTTCAGCTTTTTGACTTTCCAGAATTTCAAACATGCTTTGGTCGTTGATGTTTTCTAATTCTAATTCCCAAAAAATAAGTTTTTTATAAAGTTCAACCCAATCTTCATAACTGTTTACCATTGCCATTTCCATCGCAATTTTGCGGAATTCTTTTTGGTAATCGAGTGTTGTTTTTTCAGAAATCAATCTAGAGTGATCGAGGTTTTTCTTCAAACTCAACAATATCTGATTTGGATTTACAGGTTTTATCAAATAGTCGGCAATCTTAGAACCGATTGCTTCTTCCATGATGTATTCTTCCTCGCTTTTGGTAATCATAATCATTGGTGTGGTCGATTTTTTTTCTTTCATTTCCGAAAGCGTTTCCAAACCGCTCATTCCGGGCATATTTTCATCCAAAAAAACAATGTCGAAGTTACCATCTTCAAAAGCATCAACAGCATCTCTACCATTGTTGAAAGTAGTTACCTTATAGTTTTTCTTTTCCAGAAATAAAATATGTGGTTTAAGCAAATCAATTTCATCATCAACCCACAGAATTTTGATAGTATCCATATTCATCATATTGTTTAGTGCAAATTACTATAAATATAGAACGCAGTAATATTAAAATTATTATAAAATATTTAAAAATATATTTTAAAGTCGATTTAAACTTTACTTATCCTTATGCTATATTCCATAAACCTCTACTATATGTTGGATGCTTTTCCCGTATATGTCTGATATTATCCCTATATGTCTCATACACTCCTAATACATAAAGCGAACCCACCCGGGCAAAATAGAATAGTCAGCAAACTTTAACTATCAATGGAATGTTAAAGTATTTTGAGCATTTACAATATTAATTACATTTGGTATTGAAGTTTGACTAATAAATAATTTTAAATCAATATAAATGAAAAAAGTAATCTTATCAATGGCTGTTGCGGCGTTTTTGTTTTCAGCAAATGTGAATGCTCAGGAAAAGAAAGTTGCTGCTAAAGCTAAAACGGAAAAATCATGCTCAGCTTCTGAAAAAAAAGCTTGCAGTAAAGATAAAAAAGCATGTTGTGCTGCTAAAAAAATGGAAGAGAAAAAATAGTTTTCTTCAACTTAATTTAAAAGTGTTCTGAATTTCAGGGCACTTTTTTTGTTTAATTACTTTGAATTTTAACATAATACAATACATTTGGTAACTTTTTTATTTTTACGGACCAATGAGTATCAAAACAATAAACTTATGCAATTAAAAAACAAACTTACCCTTAGCATGCTTTCGGCTTTATTCGCGATAAGCTGCAGCAAAAAAGAAATTCAATACGAAGATCCATTACTTACTAATCGGGATACAACTGTAAATCCGGGAGATGATTTTTTTCATTATGCCAATGGTGGTTGGTTTGCTAAACACCCTATTCCGAGTACGGAAAGCAGCAACGGTATTTTTAGAACAATAGGGGATACCATCAATGCTCAAATTAAAGACATTTGTGAAAAATCAGCTAAAAACAAAGATGCTGCAAAAGGTAGCAATGAACAAAAAATAGGTGATTTTTATGCCTCGGGAATGGATACGTTATCTATTGAAAAAGCAGGATTAAAACCATTAGTGGCAACTTTCTCAAAAATCGAAGCTATTAGCGATGTTCCAACATTGATGAACACTATTGGCTATCTTCATACAATTGGTGCTGGTCCGGCGTTCTCTTTTAGTGTTGGTCAGGATGATAAAATAAGTTCTAAAAACGCTTTGTTCTTTAGCCAGGGTGGATTGGGATTAGGGAATAGAGATTACTATTTTAATACTGATGCAGAAGCGGTAAAAATCAGAGCCGAGTAT
>JAYTGH010000218.1:0-2064 GCA_043733645.1 Flavobacterium sp.
GTACTGTACTCATTGTGATTGTTTTTAGAAATTAGGAACTTCTATTACAACCATTTTGAGTACATTTTGCTCATTTTTGGGTTTTAAAACAGTTTCTTACAGATTTTGATGTTTTTCACGAATTTGATGATATTAAATTTCTAAGTGTAAGTCTTAAAAAGCCTGTATTAATAATTCTCAAAAAAAATACTTCTACTCTTAAAAAATGGAGAAATCTTATAGTCACGTCTGATTTTTGCAAAGATAGACCAATAGTAATATTAGATGATGAAGCAGATGCTGCAAGTTTAAACACTATGGTTAATCGTAATAAAACAAGCACTATAAATCAACGCTTAAGAGATATAAAAGATGTTGCCCCAAGTTCTATCTATATAGAAGTTACAGCTACGCCACAAGCAATATTACTCCAAACAGAAAAAAGTCAATGGAAACCGTCTTTTATTCACTACTTTAAGCCAGGGTCTAATTATATTGGAGGTGATTTTATTTATAGTGAACCTATATCTTTTTGTATTCGATTTACAGAAGAAGATGAATTAGATAATATAAAATCAAATTCAGATTATTTACCATTAGGATTAAGAGATTCCCTTATGACTTTTTTAGTCATTTGTGCAGAATTTAAAATAAAACAAAAAACAAATTGTAATTTCTTAGTTCACCCAAGCGTCAGACAATCGGACCATGAAAAATTTGCAATTACGTTAGGAGAGAATCTAAATACCTTTTGGGAAGAATTGAATGATGGTGATACACGTAATAATTTTTTAAAAGAAGTCCATTCTAAATGGGCAGATTTACAAGTAAATTATCCCGATATTGCACATTATGAAGATATTTATAAGAGTGTAGAAGAATTATTGGAAAGTGAATCTATAAATATAATAACAATTAATGCCAATTCTTCTAAAGAAGTTTCTTATGAAGAAGGTTATAATATTGTAGTTGGGGGTAATAGTTTAGGTCGTGGTGTAACATTACCCAAACTTCAAGTAGTTTATTATTGTCGAAAATCGAAAGTGCAACAAGCTGATACATTTTGGCAACATTCACGAATATTTGGATATGACAGAGAAAAAGGATTAATAAGAGTATTCTTACAGCCTTCACTACACAAATTGTTTACAGATTTGAACCAATCCAATAAAATTTTAATTTAACAAATTGTATCAAATAATACTGAGGGGTTACAATTAATTTACCCCGATAATATAAAACCAACACGAAAACAAGTGCTTGATAATAAAGCTTTAAACATCATAACAGGCGGTGTAAACTTTTTTGCGCTAAATCCTTCTGAATCTGACCCAATAGAAATTGATAATCTTCTAAATTTTTATGACGAAAAAAAGGAATATTATGAAGTAAATGGGGAAATTTTTATAAGTATATTAGAGAAAGTAGAGAAAAATAACGTTGATTGGAACGGAGTTAAATATGCAAATTGTGCCAAAGCCTTATTACAAAGAAGACCATCGCAAAAATTTGTTATAGCTGTAAGACGAAATAGGGAAATTAGCAAAGGCACAAGAACGTTATTATCAGAGACAGACAATAAACTATCAAAAAGGTTAGAGGAAGATGCTGTTTTGATGTTATATCGTTTAAGCGGCAAAACAAGCAACGGTTGGAAAGGGAATCCTTTTTGGGTTCCTAATATCAAGTTTCCAAATAAAATGAATTTTTATGATGTTATTGACTTATAAATCCAACAAGACAAAGTAATACAAATAAAAAAAGACTGCGTTCAACAAACAAGCCTGTATTTTTAGTTGCCTTTTGCTATTTGATAACTCTCTTCGGGTTTTCTGTTAAAAAACCTGCCCATGAATTGTTTTTTTTGCGTTTACCCAAGGCATTACTGGTCAAATAAAAATGACAAACAGCTAAAGCTAAAGCATCGGAAGCATCATAATAACTCGGTTCAATAGGTCTGCCCAATATATGACCCAGCATAGCAGCAACCTGTTCTTTTGCAGCATTACCATTTCCAGCTACGGATTTTTTCACTTCTTTAGGTAAGTATTCCTCAACAGCAATATTGTTATTGATAGCCGCCGC
>JAYTGH010000219.1:0-2063 GCA_043733645.1 Flavobacterium sp.
AACAAAATGGCAAACTGAGCAGGAAGTGAACACTGATTATTTTGATGTAGAGCGCAGTGTAAATGGCGTTAATTTTTCATCCATCGGTCAAGTAAAAGCTACCGGCTTGAAGCAAAAAAGCACTTACTCTTTGACGGATAATACACCCCCTCAGTCAAATACGCTTTATTATCGCTTAAAAATGCTTGATAAAGATGGTTCTTTTGAATATTCTAAAGTAAAAAGCATTTCAAGCAAGGCATCTAAAAGCGACATTAAGATTTATCCCAATCCTATCAGCAACACCATCAAAGCCGAGTTGACATCCATTAACTCAGGCGATATCGACATTTCGATAGTTGATGCTTTTGGAAAAGTGGTGCTGACATCCAAGCAAAAAATCAGCGAAGGTTTGAACACCCTCAATCTTGATTGCCCCAATTTAGCAGTTGGTATGTATTTATTCGTAGCTAAAACAGGTGCGGATAGTTTTGTGCAGAAGATTGTTAAGTTTTAACAATAATTGATAATAATTTAAATATTTAAAGTAAAACTATTAAAGCCTCACTCATTTTATTGAGTGAGGTTTTTTTATAGTAAATGCTTTTAAATTATTCTTTTATAAAACGAGTAACATCACCCGATTCAGTCCGGATAAAATGCATACCCGTTTGCAAAAAACTAACATCTACACGCTGTTGACCAATTGCTTTGCCCGATAATACTTGCTGACCAGCAAGGTTGTAAATACCAAAGTTCATTGATTGGTCATCATTCATATATATAGTGACATTTTCCTTAGCAAATGTAGGGCTGACGGATATTTTATTTTTTCCAAAAGCTGCGGAGCGTACAGGGCTATACTCATATTTACCATCCACATCTACTTGCTTGAGGCGATAATAATTGATTCCTACTGAGGGGTTAAGGTGTTCAAAATTGTATGATGCACCTACTGGCGTAGTACCATTGCCCTTCAAATGACCGATTGGTTTAAAATCTTCCCCATTAGCAGAATGTTGAATTTCGAAATAGTTATTATTCAACTCGGTAGCAGTTGCCCAATTCAAATACAATTTGTTTTGATTGCTTTTTGCTTCAAATTTTGTAAGCTCGACGGGTGCTACTGTTGTTACTGTTCCCAAAAGAGAAACATCATCAAGTCGAAAGTTTCCACTAGGCGATGCTGCACCTGCCATAAGATCAGCCCTTGTTGTGCCAAAAGGATAGAAACGAAAAGTTACTGTTCCCCCATTGCCAGTTGTAATGGTAGATGGAAATGTCCACGTTAGTACTGCTCCTGAAGGTGATGGAGGAGTTGTAGATGTAGCCATATCAACTCTTGTCATGTCAAAATTAGCTGCATCTGTACTATACGATACAATCAAAGAATTGGGTGCAGTACTAGTCGCTTGTCTGAAAAAAGAGAGTGAAGTTAAATTTAAAACGAATCCAGAATTGGCTGTAATACTGAATTCAATATAGCTCGAATTATTTCTTGCTGCAGTTACATTTAGGGTTGAACTATTAAAAACATCACCAGTTGAAGTACAATTTATTGTGCTACGACTCATAGGAGCAACCGAAGCATTGGTAACACTGCTGAAAGTGTTCCCTTGCGTTGGGCAGGCTCCAGTTCCTGTAAATTGATTAACGGTTAATTGGCTCCAAACATTATTAAAAGAGAAAAGTACTAAAATCATTACTCTCCAATGTTTAAATACTGAGGGGGCATCCTTAAAAAAAAGTGTGAACAATTTTTTCATAATGTTAATTTTTTAAGTTAGATAAAATATTAAAAATTCAATCAAAGATAAGGCATAAACAATGAAAATTCGCTTAGTTAATGTAAAAATTAATAATAAATTAAGGTAAATGTACAAAATAGGCATTTCAAAATAATCTATAAAATTGCCAGCATAATAAGTATTCTCTAAACAAAATGATAACTATAAAAAGAGTCATAAATCCGTTTTTTATTTTAAAAAATACCTAAATATTCCCATTAATAATGGAAATTTGCGCTTCAAAATCAAAATAATATGATAGTCGTCACAGGGGCTTATGGGTTTATCGGCAGTTGC
>JAYTGH010000220.1:0-2063 GCA_043733645.1 Flavobacterium sp.
AGGTTTTACAACAAATGATTTTAGTAATTTAAAAATATTTGCTTCTCACGGAACGGTTGATCAGGTAATTCCAGTAGAATGGGCACGAAAATCGATACCTGTTATAGAAGCATTGGGGATTTCGGTAGCTTACAAGGAATATCCCGTTGGGCATGGAGTTGCGCCACAAAACTTTTTTGATTTCAAAAATTGGTTACAGTCATAAAATAAAAAAGGTCTTTATAAGACCTTTTTGTTATTGTTCTGTATCGGTTTCTATTTCCTTTTTGCCAATTTCACCATCGCCGGCATACATAGTTACAGCTCCTTTTTTAAGAACATAACCTTTGGAAGGAATGAGTTGCCAATCTTTTAAAATCCATGGCTTACCTTCAGCAGCTCTTGACAAAACTATAGATGCGGTATCTTTTGGAAGAAAAACTTCCGCCTTACTGGCATCTTCATTAAACAATACATAAGCGCTCAAAGTTTCGTCTTGATTATCTGGTTTGTCCGTTGGGTTTAACTGAATTCCTGAAAAGCCTTTTACACATTCCTTATTTACTTTTGACCAAACATATCCGGCAGAAGCTAAGCAGCCATTTTCATCTTTATCGTTATTAACCATTGTGGAATCTTTTGCCGTTAAAGCAACATTCGGCTTTTGATCTGCATCGTCATTTTGGTCGATTAATCTGCATGAACTAACGATTAGCAATAGCATTAAAAGTGTGGTAATTTTTTTCATAATCGATTGGTGTTAACTACTAATTTAATGAAGCTGGATATAAATAAGAATTCATTGTTTCAAATGAAATACTGCCATTGTCTTCCACAAAATATTTCAACATCACTTCTCCCCAAAGCTCTCCATTGCTATAATTAGCAATTATCCAACGATGATTCAGAAGCTTTACACTATTGATGATAAACTTTTGGTTACCCATTTTGACTTGGTCAGTGTATTTATTTCCTTCCGGGCTGTCATTATAACTCAAAAGCGCTTGTTTTACTTTTTCGGCAAAAGCCGGAACATCATTTATTTTGTTGCTTTCGTATAAATAATTTTGTGCTCTGTCATTGTTTTCTAAAGCGAATGCGTTGGCATCATTGAGTTTATCAGACAAATGAATGATGCTGTCAGACAAAGCTTTATTTGTAATCAATGGATTAGTATTGGTTTCTGTTGTTGATTTTTGTTCGCTACTTTCTTTTGATGTAAAATATTTGTAAGTAAAAATATTCATCAACACAGCAATAATAAATAGATATAAAAACAGTGATTTTCTCATAAAACTAAAGCGTAATTTTTAAATTATCATAAGCCAGAAAGACATTTTTCGGCAATCGTTGCTGAACTTCATCGTGAAAACCCATGAGATGACTAATGTGTATCAAATAAGCTGTTTCCGGTTGAACCAAATGTATAAAATCTAATGCATCCTGCAAACTAAAATGTGTTAGATGTGGTTCTTCGCGTAAAGCATTTACAACCAACACTTTTACACCTTTTAGCTTTTTAATTTCAGCTGTATCAATAGTTTTTACATCGGTTAAATATACAAAATCCTGAATCCGATAACCAAAAACCTGAAGGCTTCCATGATTCACTTCTAGAGGCGTGATTTCAGTTTGCCCAATTTTGAAATCTTCGTTATTATTTACAGCAAAAGTTTGAACTCCGGGCGCACCAGGATATTTATTTTCTGTTTCAAAAATATAATCAAATCTTTTTTTTAAATTTTCTAAAACCCGCTGATGTCCATAAACCGGAATATCGCTTTTCTGTCTAAAGAAAAAAGGTCTAATGTCATCTAATCCAGCAGTGTGGTCAGCATGTTCGTGGGTAAACAGTATGGCGTCGAGTTTTTCACAACCTGAAGTTAGCATTTGCTGCCTAAAATCGGGACCACAATCAATGACAACCGAATTATCTTCCCATGTAATCCAAACCGAAACGCGAAGTCTTTTATCTTTAGGGTCAGCACTTTTGCAAACTGGATGATTACTTCCTATAACAGGAATACCTTGTGAAGTCCCGGTACCAAGAAAATAAACTTGCATAATAGCACGATTTTTGATGT
>JAYTGH010000221.1:0-2054 GCA_043733645.1 Flavobacterium sp.
ATATATACTAAAAGAAATTTGGGGAAATGCTTATGCCGACCAAACGCAATACTTGCGGGTTTTTGTAGCACAACTTCGCAAAAAAATAGAAGAAGATCCTAACCGACCAAAATACATCCTCACCGAATCGGGCGTAGGTTACCGCTTTAATTCCGGCTAAAGAACCAATCATATTTCGTTTAAAAATCGCTTTGTGGATTCTCCTGTAGAATTCCATCAGTTAGAACTCATGTCTAATTTTTTCTAATAATCTTACTAATGAACAACCTTTCAACCCATCAAAAAGTCACAGCAGTAACGCTGCTCGTTGCCCTCGGAATCATCTATGGCGACATTGGAACCAGTCCGTTATACGTGATGAAAGCCATTATTGGCGACCGACCAATTTCTGAATTATTAGTTTATGGTGGAATTTCATGTGTCTTTTGGACGCTGACTTTTCAAACGACTTTCAAATACATTTTCCTGACGCTTTCTGCAGATAATCATGGCGAAGGTGGCGTTTTTTCACTTTATGCTTTGGTCAAACGATTCGGAAAAGGAAAGTTGGTAATTCCAACAATTCTTGGAGCAACAACGCTTTTAGCTGACGGAATCATAACACCGCCAATTTCAGTAGCATCGGCCGTAGAAGGTTTGGAAGTTATTATTCCGAACATTCCAACGATACCAATTGTGATTGCAATTCTGTCCGGGATATTCATTTTTCAACGCTTCGGAACACAAAAGGTTGGTTTCATTTTTGGACCAGCAATGGTCATTTGGTTTTCGATGTTATTTGTTTTAGGCTTCTCTCAAATCTTACATCATCCAAACATCTTAAAAGCACTAAATCCAGTTTATGCCTATGAATTACTAGTTGAATATCCGAAAGGATTTTGGCTACTCGGTGCTGTTTTTCTTTGTACAACCGGCGCTGAAGCACTTTATTCTGACTTAGGACATTGTGGAAAAAAGAATATCCGAATTACTTGGGTTTTTGTCAAAATTTGTTTGGTCGTAAACTATTTGGGGCAAGCTGCTTGGTTAATGAATCAAGGTCAAAGTGTACTTGGTAACCGAAATCCGTTTTATACGATTATGCCACATTGGTTTTTACTCATCGGAATTATCATCGCGACCTTGGCAACGATTATCGCTTCTCAAGCCTTGATTAGCGGTTCGTTTACCTTGATTAATGAAGCGATTTCGCTAAACTTCTGGCCAAGAGTAACCTTAAAAAATCCAACTAATTTAAAAGGACAAATCTACATTCCGTCTGTGAACACGATACTTTGGATTGGCTGTATCATGATGATTCTCTATTTCAAAACATCTACACACATGGAAGCTGCTTACGGCTTTTCCATCACGATTGCTATGATGATGACGACTTTGTTGCTGATGTATTATTTGGTTTTTATCAAAAAAGTGAATAAGAGTTGGGTGACTTTGGTGCTGATTGTTTTTTCTATTATTGAAGTGTCTTTTTTCATTGCTAATGTCTCTAAAATCAAAGAACGATGGATGTTTTTGTTCTTCGAATTGTTCATTTTTATGGTGATGTACGTTTGGTATTATTCTCGAAAAATCAACAATCGTTTCCTGAGATTTACCAACCTTATGGAACAAACGCAAACTTTAGCAACCTTGAGCGAAGACGATGCTATTCCTAAATACGCTACACATTTGATTTATTTATCAAAAGCGGATAAGACCTATGAAATAGAAGAAAAAATCATCAAATCGATATTTGCCAAACAGCCGAAACGAGCCGACGTATATTGGTTTTTCCATATCAACAGAATGAACGAACCGTTTACGCTTAACTATGAAGTGGTAGAGTTATTAGATGATAAGGTAATCAAAATCATCTTGAATATTGGTTTCCGTGTGCAGCCTAAAGTAGAATTGTATTTCAAGAAAATTGTACAGGATTTGGTGAACCAAAAGCAATTAAATTTACACATACGTCCTGACGGCTCAACTAAATATAACGCTGAACCCGATTTTAAATTCATCATCATAGAGAAATACATCTCAGTCGAAAACCAATTTGCTTTCAAAGAAGGTTG
>JAYTGH010000222.1:0-2052 GCA_043733645.1 Flavobacterium sp.
AGGAGAACTATTTCTTTTAATAATAATTGGACCTGAGTTCGTGTTTGTCGAACCGCTTTGTATCAAATTGGCATTATTATTAAATGTAACAAAACTTCCGGCGCTTGCTGTTAATGGACCGCTTAATGTTACTGTGGTTCCTGATGAAATGACTACTGTAGCGTTATTTATAATAGTCAAGGAGTAAGCTGTAATATTTGATTCTCCTGAAGTAAATGACGTGGCAATAATAGCGTCAGTTATTGGATTTGGTTCTCCATTATTCCATGCCGGAGTAGTCTCGGGAGCTGTAATAGTCCATTTGGTAGTAGATGTGGCTTGTCCATAACTTGAAAAGCAAAATCCAAAACAGATTATTGCAAAGAAGTTTCTAATTGATTGAGTGCGTAATCGTTTTTTCATAATTATGTGATTTTGGTTAAATTAATAACTGATTAAGCTATCGTTATAATTTTTTGTATGAGCATTTTCTATTCACAAACCTAAAATTTATTGCTACTCTGATATAGAAAATTAGACGAAAATCACTGGACTATAGACCAATGACTTTTTTGGATAGTTGAATGGAAAATACCTCGATTAAATGATTTTTCTAAAATTGATTATTTTGTTTTTTGAATTTTTAAATTGATCCTAAAAAATGTAACTCTCAAGAAATGAACTAACATCAAATTATCCTCTTAAAAGTGAATTTTTGGCAATAAAATCTTATAATAATGTAAAAAAAAGACGTAATTATGAAAACAAACACCACCAAAAAAATTTATCTTTAATTTTTCTTTTTACTCAAAAAAAGAGGGTTTAAATTTAATTTGTAAAACTATGGTAGGTAAAAAAGCACTGCTTGAATTCTTTAAAATTTCCCCTACGCCAAGTTTGGTTCTCCAAATTGACGCCCCAAAATTTACCATTGCTGATGTAAATGTTACCTATCTCGAAGCTACTAAGTCAAAACGCGAAGATTTAATTGGAAAAGGAATTTTTGAAGCTTTTCCCACCAATAATTCAGACCCTGGAGCTGATGGTATTAAAAATTTAGCTGAGTCTCTTAATTCTGTCATTAAGACCCACAAGAAACACCAAATGCTGTTCAACAATATGATATCCCTATTCGAGGAACATCAGAATTTGAATTAAAATATTGGGAACCTGAAAATATTCCTTTGTTTAATGATAACGGGGAAATAAAATACATCGTTCATTGTGTCAGAGATGTTACTGAACGCAAAAAAGCGGAAGTACAAACTACTGCAGCTAATGAAATGTTTAGTTCCATTTTCAATTTTAGTCCGGTTGCTATTTCAATTACAGATGCTTTGGATGGACGAATTATCCAAGTGAATGATGCTTTTTGCCAAATGACAGGGTATAAAAGAGAAAATCTTATAGGTAAAAAAACTGTCGATATGAAAATTATCGAACTTGATATAAGAGAAAAATTGATTACCCATGTCGCAAATCAAGGAAGCGGAAGGAAAGATGTTGAAGGGGCAATTAGGAACACAAAAGGTGAAATAGTTGATATACTATATAGAGTAGAAAAAATTGAAATAGATAACAAACCTTATTTTGTATCTGCTTTGATAGATATTACCAATAGGAAAAAAACGGAAGAAGAGCTTAAATTGTTAAATGAAGAGCTAGAGCAACGGATTAAAGAACGAACACAGGAAGTTGAAAAAGCCCTTCGCCGTTTTGAATATGTAACCAAAGCTACTTCAGAAGCTATTTGGGATTGGGATTTTGAAAACAACCTAGTTTATAGAGCAGAAGGATTTAAGACCATTTTCGGATTTGATATAGAAGAGTTAAACTTACCCGATACTAATTGGGAAAATTATATTCATCCAGATGATAAACATTCAGCGACACAGAGTTTTCAAGATAAGATAAATAGTAGTGGTAATTACTGGAATCATGATTACCGAATCATAAAACCAAATGGGAAAGTTGCATTTGTTCAAGACAGTGCCTATATAATTAGGGGAGAAAATAATAATGTAACTAGAATAATAGGTGCATTAAAAGACATTACCAAGAAAAAAGAAGAAG
>JAYTGH010000223.1:0-2050 GCA_043733645.1 Flavobacterium sp.
ATTTTCGTCCGGAATAAAAAAGTAATCCGTATCAACCGCAACGATGTGGATATTGGTTTTGATATCTTGCAGTAGTGTCAAAAAATCTTTTCGGTCCCGGGTAATGTCATTCGTTTTCAGCAAATGATTCATTAGTTTATAGGCTGACAATCGGAAGCGGTTTTTGAGTTTAAAACCATGATTAATCAACCAATTCTCTATTTGAAAAATCGAAAGATTTTCTAATTTATTTCTTTGAAATCTTTGATTGATGGATTGAGGTGTTCTGTACAAAAGCATGGCGTGCAGCCTTGCATCAGCAATTGGATCATCCGAATTATTTAAAATTTGATCCTGAATTAACACATTGGCAATTACCCAATCGGTCGCTTTCCAATCAGAGGCAATTGGAATTAAATTCTCCACTTTATCCGGAAAGAGTGTTGTCATTTCCCAGGCTAAAGCACCACCAAGACTTCCACCAATAACGGCAAAAATGGTTTCGATTTTGAGAGAATGTATACCTTCCCAGAAGATTCGGGCTATATCACGAACCGTAAAATCTTGATAATTTGAAATCAGGTTGCCAAAATTATCATCATAGCCATTGCCGGGAATATTGAATGCAATTACAGTGAAATAATTGGTGTCAATAATTTTATTTTGGCCAATTAAGTCATTCCACCAACCGGTTTCTCCGGTTATATTTGAATTTCCTGTCAACGCATGATTGACTAGCACAATTGGAGCACTGCCTATTTGTTGCCCAAATTGCTGAAAGAATAATGGTATGTATTGACGCTGCTTTCCATTTTCTAAATCAAAATTAAAAAGGTCTATTTTTTCTAAATTTTTCATGTTTTTCTTTTATTTTTCTTAGCAATCTTTTTAAAAGACTGTCTTCAGCCGCGAAACTGAAAACAGTCTTAACAAACAAAAAAAACAAACCTATTTTAAATGGCTTCAATGGTGTTCAATTGAGGCACTAAACGAACTTGAATGGGTGTTGGATTTACAAGATTATCGTAAACAGGACAACGGCTTTCTACAATGGACAACCAGTTTTGTAATTCTTCAGTTGATGCTTCAGCGTTTGGTTTAACCGAAACTTTAATAGATTTAAAACCCGCTCTCTCTGTTGTAGATTTTCCTAGGAATTTATCTATATTAATTTCTCCAGAAATTTCCACTATCAAGGATTTTAAATTGAGGTTCAACTCTTTTGCTACCAATGTCCCAACCGCATTGATACAACCCGCATACCCAGAAAGAATATATTCAATTGGACTTGGGGCATCCAATTCGGGATTGTTTGGGTTGGTTCCAATTTGAACATTGAAATTTTCTGTTTTAACAACAAATTGTTTATTGTTTCCGGCATGTCCTATAATATTTATAATTTTTGTGCTCATGATTATACTGTTTGAGTGTTTTTAATAGTTATGAAGGCTTCTTTCAAATCGGCTTTCAAATCGTCAATGTTTTCTAGACCAACTGATAGACGGATTAAATCTTTGGTTACTCCTGTAGTTTCTTGTTCAGCATCTGACAATTGTTGATGCGTAGTGCTTGCCGGATGGATGATGAGTGATTTTGTATCACCGATGTTAGCTAGAAGTGAGAACAATTTGGTGTTATCAGCTACTTTTTTTGCTGCTTCAAATCCGCCTTTTAGTCCGAAAGTTACGATACCACTTTTTCCTTGAGGTAAATATTTATCGGCTAAATCTTTGTATTTGGAAGTCGCTAGTCCCGGATAATTAACCCAAGCCACTTGTTCCTGAGATTGTAACCATTGGGCCAAAGCCAACGCATTTTCGCTGTGTTTTTTGATCCTAATTTCCAACGTCTCTAATCCTTGTATTGTTTGAAAAGCATTGAACGGGCTTAAAGCTGCTCCGAAATCGCGTAAGCCTTCAATTCTCACTTTGGCGATGAAAGACGCTGCGCCTAAAGCTTCGTAGTATTTTAATCCGTGATAACCTGCTGAAGGTTCAGTAAATTCCGGGAATTTTCCGTTGCTCCAATCGAAGTTTCCAGCATCAATGATTACACCTCCTAAGGACGTTCC
>JAYTGH010000224.1:0-5908 GCA_043733645.1 Flavobacterium sp.
GTGATGATTCCACCTAAAAAGGAAAACGGAACCGAGGCTATTGCAAACGGATAAAACAACTTCCATTCAAACTTTTTCTCTCGATAATAAAAATAAAACGAAATCGCAGAAACCAATATATTCAGCACCAAAGCGGTTGGTTTCATATACGTGACCGGAAACGCGAACAAACTCATTAAAGCCAAATAACCGCTGGCTCCACCGTGACCAACACTTGCGTAAAGAAAGGCAACGATTAGTAATAAAATCAGTAATAACGGTGATTGAATGAGTTCGCCTGAAAGCATATTTTAAAAATTAACGAACCGTAAATATAGCGACTATTCTTTTTTCTAAAGAAGATATACCGAAACTTTATCGCCTTTTAACAATTGATAATTCCCTTCTGAAGCATAAACCAAAGCATTGGCATGCGCGAATGAATTCAACATTCCCGAATCTTGATGCGAAAGAATCATAACTTCATCATCCGTAATTGATGCTTTTAAAAACTGGGAACGCGGATTATCAACAGTAAAATCATGCGCTAGATTCTTCTTCAAATGGGAACCATATTTGCAAGCAATTCCGGAACGTCTTTGCAAGGTTGGCAACACATACACATAAAAGCATGTCAGGCTGGC
This sequence comes from Flavobacterium sp., assembly GCA_043733645.1. GTDB lineage: Bacteria > Bacteroidota > Bacteroidia > Flavobacteriales > Flavobacteriaceae > Flavobacterium. Next base: position 624 of record JAYTGH010000224.1, read on the forward strand.
GGCTGGATTTCCTGGAAGCGCGAAGATGATTTTATCGTTTTGTTTCCCTGCCAATAAAGGCTTTCCTGGTTTTTGATTGACTTTATAAAATAGCGTTTCTACTGCTAAACTTTCTAAAGCTTTGCCTACAAAGTCGTAGTCGCCAACTGAAATTCCGCCGGAAACCAACACAACATCATTCCCATCAATAGCTTTTTCCAAAGTAGTTTTCGTTTTTTCGAAATCGTCGTTTACTTTGTAAAGTGAAACGGCATAAAAATTTGCATTAAATAAAGCCGTTTGCAGCATTATTGTGTTGCTTTCGTATACTTTTCCGTTTGGGAGATTTTCGCCCGCAGAAACAAGCTCATTTCCGGTCATGATAATTCCGATACTTGGTTTTTGACATACTTTGACTTTGGTAAAACCCAACCCTGATAAAAACCCAATGGCTGCCGGATTTAGCAATGCTCCTTTTTCTAAAGCAACTGCATCTTTCGTAATCTGCGCGCCTAGTTGACGAACATTAGCTTCTGATTTTATATTTTCATCGAGCAGTACATTAGAATTTGTAACGGAAACTTTCTCAATCTGAATAACGGCTTGCGCCGAATTGGGAACCGCTGCACCAGTGAATATTTTTACGGCTTGACCAGGTTTTAGTTCCTTTGTATAGAAATCGCCTGCTTTTACTTCGTCAACAATTTGATAATCTAACGATTCATGTAAACAAACCGCAAAACCATCCATAGTAGCTTGACGAAACGGTGGCATATTGATTGGCGAATAAACCGTTTCTGCCAGAACATGATTTCGGGCTTCCACTAGCGGAAGTTCGACTACTCTTTTGGAATAATCGAGATTTTCAAGAATCGAAAAAGCTTCAGAAGTGGAAATCATCTGTTTTGATTTTTAACCCGGATTAATTGTGCGGCAATACTTATGGCGATTTCCTGAGTAGTTTCGCTTTTGATATCAATACCGATTGGTGCGTAAACCTTGGCAATGCTATCTTTATCAAAACCATCGACAATCATGTTTTGGAATAAGGTCGCAATCTTTTCCTTGCTGCCCAACAGTCCGATATATTTAAAATTTTTATTGATTAATCGCCTGATGATAATATCGTCAGTTCGGTAACCAAAGGACATAATCACTACATAAATATCGTTTCCTTCGGGAATAAAGTTGTCAATTTGCTCGAACTCTACGGTTTGTCTTGACTGTACAAAATTGTTCTGCATCATGGTATTCAGATTTTCCCTATGATCTAAAATATGAATCTCAAAATCCATGCGCGAAAGCACTTCACTCAACGCCAAACCTACATGTCCGCCGCCAATGATATAGACTTTTTGTGATAATGAATTGGTTTCGGTAAACGACCATTCTGGATTTTCAGAAGGAACATTGATTCCTAAATTATTATACGTAATTTGGAAATTTTCTTCGGTTAGGATTTGATTCGCCAAAGGAAGAAAATCCAGCGTAATATCATAAAAAGCAATCGTTTGCTGACCCGAACATATCATTCCCGATTGATCTTTGGGTGCTGATTTATCGTGAATCTGATGTTTTATAAAAGGTTCAAACGCAGGCTTATCCATAAGTGATTCGGCATATTCTACTAGCTTATGCTCCATGATTCCGCCGCCAATCGTGCCATACATTTGGTTTTTGGTTACCACCATTTTGAAGCCTTTTCGTCCCGGACTACTGCCTTCATTGGCAATCACAATCATTAGAACCAGTCTTTGTTCTGATTGTAGTATTTTGGTAAGTTTTTTGTAGAAATCTAAAATCATTGTTTCGATCTATGAAACGGACTACTATGTTTGAAAAAACGAAGTTATAGAATTATTATTTAACATAATTTGGAGAAACACATGTTTTCCAATATTCAATTATTGTTTTTAAAGTTTTTCTTAAATCGTCATAAGTTCTAGGCTTAACAAAGAAACCCTGAACCGATTTTGAATAGGCATCAATTATAAACTGCTGCTCTGAGGTTGTAGAAAAAAACAAATAAGGAATACTCTTTAACCTCAGATCCTCATTGTTGTGGATTTTTTCCCTGAGTTCCATTCCGTTTAATTTGGGCATATTGATATCAGAAAAAACGATAAAAGGCTCTACGTCATTATTTACCAAATGGTCTAGTGCTAGCTCTCCATCTCCAAAAAAAAGTATCTCATTTTTATATCCTAACTCTTCAAATACTTCTAACATTAGCTCTTGGTCGTCCATGTCGTCTTCAATAACTATTATTGGTCCGTTTTTATTCATAAATTTGTTTTATATTGATGGCTAAATTACGCATTTAAAATATCAATTACACTGCTTTCTTACTGCTCATTTTGAACTAAATCATAAATAGCCTTACCAGCTCAGAAATTAACTTTTTATCTTTAACTTTGTGCGTTTGCCTTACTGGTAAATCCAAAAACAACTATAGTGCACGAAAGAAAAATATACAGCAACCGAATTTGGGTTGAAAACAAATTACAACCCGCAACCTTAAGTTTTACAAACGGAATAATTACCGCGATCGATTTCAACAAACTTGACGATGCCGAAGATTATGGCAATGCCGTAATTATGCCCGGTGTTATTGATGTCCACGTTCATATCAACGAACCCGGTAGAACTGAATGGGAAGGTTTTGAAACGGCAACGCAAGCCGCCGCCGCTGGTGGCTCAACTACTATTATTGATATGCCTTTGAATGCAAGTCCGGTCACGACAACTTTGGAAGCTTTTAATCAAAAACTGGAAGCTTCGAAAGGGAAAATGAATGTCAATGTGGGCTTTTATGCAGGATTGATTCCGGGAAACGCTCAACATTTAGAATCACTCATTCGAGCTGGCGTTGTAGGTGTAAAATGTTTCTTAACCCATTCAGGCATCGATGAATTTCCTAATGTTACCGAGAAAGATTTGGATGAAGCGATGCCAATCATTGCCAAACACAACATTCCGTTATTGGCGCACTGCGAGTTATATGATACTGAAATCGCTTGTGATTTTGATAACAATCCAACAAGCTATCAACATTATTTAGCGAGCCGTCCAAAGAAATGGGAAAACGACGCGATTGATTTGATGATTAGACTGTGCCGAAAACATAATTGCCCGGTTCATATCGTTCACGTGGCATCTGCGGAAGCGTTATCCAAAATAGAAGCAGCCAAAAAAGAAGGTTTACCGATTACTGCCGAAACCTGCACCCAATATATTTTCTTCAACGCCGAGGCTATTCCGGATGGAAACTGCATTTACAAATGTGCGCCACCAATTCGAGAACGCGCCAACAATGAGCAATTGAAAAAAGCTTTTGTTTCGGGTGTTTTGGATTTCATTACTACTGACCACTCGCCTGCTCCACCAAATATTAAGGAAATAGAAAGTGGCAATCTACAAAAAGCCTGGGGTGGCATTGCAGGAATTCAATTTCTATTAACTGCTTCGTGGACAGCTTTAAAAGACACGATGACATTAGAACAATTTATTCCGTTAGTGACTTCAAAACCAGCTAGTTTTATTAAATCAAATAAAAAGGGTGAACTCAAAATTGGCAACGATGCCGATATTGTCATCTGGAATCCGGACGCAAACGTTGTCGTAAAACCAGAAGACATTCTTTTTAGATATAAAATAAGTCCATATATTGCGCAAAACTTAAACGGTCAAGTGCTTGAAACGATAGTAAATGGCGCGACTGTATATCACAATAAATCAATACAAAACAAAAATAAAGGACAATGGCTTTTGCAAAAGTAACCGAGATTATAAAGGAATCACCCCCATTTACAGCACTTACCGATATAGCAGCAGAACGATTAGGTGGTAAAGTTCTGTATTGTACAGACGATTTCTTTGCTGAAAAAGAAAACTTAATATTACCAACACGAGGCATTTTTATTGCCGATAAGTATACCGACAGAGGAAAATGGATGGACGGTTGGGAAAGCCGTAGAAAGAGAACTCCGGGACACGATTGGGCTGTAATCCAATTGGGAGTTTCGGGAAAGATTACTGGGTTTGATATTGACACCAATTTCTTTTTGGGAAATCATCCGCCGCATGCTTCTGTTGAGGCCGTAAATCTGCCAGATGGTTATAAAGTTTCTGACTGGGAATCAGTTGCCTGGAAAGAAATCCTGCCAAAGTCCCATTTGGATGCGGGTTCTCAAAACTTCTACGAATGTGAAAGCAACGAAATCTTTACGCATCTGCGTCTACATATTTATCCTGATGGCGGCGTTGCAAGATTCCGTGTTTACGGAGAAGCATTTAAAAACTGGGATGCTGTTTCGACCAACGATACGATAGATTTAGCTGCAGCCATTAATGGCGGGCAAGCGATTGCCTGCAACGATATGTTCTTTAGTGCGATGAGCAATTTGATTATGCCAAACCGAGGTGCGAATATGGGAGATGGTTGGGAAACCAAACGTAACCGAACTCCAAACAATCGGGATTGGGTTATTCTGAAACTGGCTCACAAAGGAACAGTTGACCAAATCGTGGTTGACACTTGTCATTTCAAAGGAAATTATCCAGATAGCTGCTCGATTGAATGCTGCGTAAGCGATACTGATGAAGCTGTTATCAATGGTGGCAATTGGCAGACTTTGTTGCCTCAGCAAAAATTAAGCGCCGACAACGAACACGAATTTGTAAAAGAAATTAATAGTCATAACGCGATTACACATGTCAGATTGAACATCTTCCCTGACGGTGGCATCAGTCGTTTGCGATTGTTTGGTAAAATCAATAAGTAGTGTCAGTAGGAACTTTTATTATAATCGTTTTATATGTAATTGAATTCAGCGTATTGATTACGCTGGCCTATATGTCTTATAAAATGCCCAGCTTCTTAAAAGGAAAATCTCAAAAAAAACCTGAAAGCGACGAAGACATTAGGAACACGAGCATGAATTATATTTACGCGGGTATGTTGTTGATGATTGTCGGAATTCTAGTCAATACTTATATACTGGTTCAGGGAACACCTTTAGAATCCCATATGATGGAATGGCTCAATATTGTCATTCGATTAATGCATATTACCTTTGGAATTGCGTGGATTGGCGCTTCCTTTTATTTTGTTTTCCTTGAAAATGCTTTGAATCGAACTGAAGATGTTCGTGATGAATTAGCGGGAAACCTTTGGGCAGTTCACGGTGGCGGATTTTATTATCTTGAAAAATATAAAGTCGCGCCAAAGACCATTCCCAAACACTTGCATTGGTTTAAATACGAAGCTTATTTTACATGGCTTTCGGGTTTTTGCTTACTGTTTG
>JAYTGH010000225.1:0-2047 GCA_043733645.1 Flavobacterium sp.
ATAGATTTATTTTCTCCAATAGGAAAAGGACAACGGGGAATGATAGTGGCACAGCCAAAAACAGGTAAGACAATGTTATTGAAAGACATTGCCAATGCCATTGCTGCCAATCATCCTGAAGTTTATCTAATCGTTTTACTGATAGACGAACGTCCGGAAGAGGTTACCGATATGCAACGAAGCGTTCGTGGTGAAGTTATTGCTTCCACTTTTGACCGTGAACCGCAGGAACATGTAAAAATTGCAAATATTGTTCTCGAAAAATCAAAACGTTTGGTAGAATGTGGTCATGATGTAGTGATTCTGTTAGATTCGATTACCCGTTTGGCAAGAGCATATAATACAGTGCAACCGGCATCTGGAAAAGTACTTTCGGGTGGAGTAGATGCTAATGCGTTACAAAAACCAAAACGTTTCTTTGGTGCGGCACGTAATGTAGAAAACGGTGGTTCGTTAAGTATCATCGCAACTGCATTAACCGAAACAGGTTCTAAAATGGACGAAGTTATCTTCGAAGAATTTAAAGGAACCGGTAACATGGAATTACAATTGGATAGAAAAATTGCCAACCGTAGAATCTTCCCTGCTATCGATTTGACGTCTTCAAGTACACGTCGCGACGATTTATTATTAGATCCAAACACCTTGAAACGAATGTGGATACTGCGTAAATTCCTTGCCGATATGAACCCTGTAGAAGCAATGGATACGATTAACGATAAGATCAAGAAAACCCGAAATAATGAAGAATTCCTTATTTCGATGAATGACTAAATATACAATCCCAACGTAACGGTTGGGATTTTTTTTGCACACCTCGGAGTAGTTTGGCAATACTAAAAACCACATTTAGCTTTACTCCCTATATACACCATAGTCGCTTCATAACTCATACCTATATATGTCGTATATATGCCGTATATATGTCGTATTTAATATATACTATAATGCTGGTAGATATACTATAGACCCATAGCAGATATACTAGCAATCTCAACAAAACCAATACCCACTAAATTGTACCAAATACTATCAAGCTGATTTTTGGCACGCGCTTTGGTATGCTTTCTTAAGATTGGCTTAATTCTCTAACTTTAAACTTCTTTTTTATGAAAACCAAGCGCTGGCTTCGTGTTCTGTCTTTAGTAGCTTTTTTATTGTTGATGGCACCGTTTTATGATTCGTGTGATGGAGATTATGTTTTTAAAAAAGTACCTGAATCCAATATAGCTGTTAAAAAGACATTTTCAGAAAAATTATATGATGTTGTTGTCGATGAAGAATCATTTAATGCACTTGAAATTGGAAGTATAACGTTTATCGGAATAAAGAATAGTACTTTTCAGGAAACTAAAGAAGAATTCTCAAAAGCTTTTAAAAAGAAAGATTGGTATAAGGATTTAGGTCTTTTCATTTCCTTTCTTTTTGATTTTATTATTTTGATTTCTTTTTCAATCTTCATTTTATCGTTTACCAAAAAAAGGAAACTTCTGAATAAGTTGGCGTCGATGAATAGCATTTTAATTTTAATAACTTTACTGTATATCATTTTTCTGGAAAGTTCCTTTGAACATCTCCGCCAAATAAAATGGGGCTACTATGCTTTTATCATCACCAATCTGCTCATTTTCTATTACTCTCGAAAGGCTCAAAAACAGACATAACTTCGTACTTCCCACTTCTGACTTCGTACTTAAAATGTCATGTTGTCATATTCTCTGAACTAAAACTGACATTTTTTGGCTTGGCACAATACTTGACTTTAGACAAGCAAGTTTTAAAAATTAAACACACAAACAAAAATATAAATTAATAAAAATGGGAAAAATAATCGGAATTGACTTAGGAACAACAAACTCTTGCGTTTCTGTAATGGAAGGACAAGAAGCAGTAGTAATTCCTAATTCAGAAGGAAAAAGAACAACACCATCTATCATCGCTTTCGTTGAAGGTGGAGAAATAAAAGTTGGTGACCCTGCGAAAAGACAAGCGGTGACTAACCCAACTAAAACGGTTGGTTCTATCAAACGTTTTATGGGACACACGT
>JAYTGH010000226.1:0-5901 GCA_043733645.1 Flavobacterium sp.
AATTTTTATATCAGTACACCTACAACCGAAGGCGTTTCAGCCTCACTTTTTGAGGCTATGGCCTGCGGTTGTTTTCCCATTGTAAGTGATTTACCCGGAAATAGAAGCTGGATACAACAAAAAGTAAACGGAATACTTGTAAATATAGAAAATGAGTTTAATTTAGCGCACGAATTGGAATGGGCATTTAATAATAAAGATTTTACAAAAAAATCGATAGCTGAAAATCGAAAACTTGTCGAAAAAAATGCCAACTACCAAATCAATATGAAAAAAATTGCAGATACTTATAATGATTTAATAAATATTAAATCAACTACAACTTAAATTTATGTGTGGGATTAATGGAATTTTCCATTTAAATTACAAACAAGTTGATCAAAATCAGCTAATAAAAATGCGCGATATTCTGGAGCATCGTGGTCCGGATGATAAGGGTATTTATATCAACAATAATATAGGTTTGGGTCACAGACGTTTGTCAATTATTGATACTTCATCCGCCGGACATCAGCCATTCTTTTCTGATGACGGAAGATATGTATTGGTATTTAACGGAGAAATTTATAATTATCAATCGTTTTATCCTGAATTAAAAAGCAAAGGAATCACATTAAAATCAGGTTCTGATACAGAGGTTTTACTAAAACTTTATGAATTATACGGCATGGAAATGCTGCACAAACTCAACGGAATGTTTGCTTTTGCCCTTTGGGACACCCAAGAAAAAAAGTTGACGCTTTGTCGGGATAGAATGGGTGTAAAACCATTGTATTACTGTATTCATCAAAACACTTTATATTTTGCCTCTGAGCAAAAAGCACTTTTCACCGCTGGTGTTCCGTTAGAAGTTTCTGAAAATGGAATGGAAGAATATTTCTTTAACCGATTTGTTGCCGGAGAAAAGACGTTGTTTGCACACGTCAAAAAGATTTTGCCCGGACATTATATGACAATTGATGAAGACGGAAAAAGCAAAACGACTAGATGGTGGAATTTAAAAGAACAAATTCAAAATCATACTCAAATTCTTAATCCAAAAAAATGGTTTGAAGAAACCTTCTTCGAATCAGTAAAACTGAGAATGGTTAGCGATGTTGCTGTTGGTGTTTTGTTAAGTGGTGGATTGGATTCCTGTTCGATATTATCTTCATTACATGAGCAAAAGTTCGAAAAAATTGAAACGTTCAATATCAGTTTTTCCGAAGAAGAGCACAACGAATACCATTTGGCTAAAAAAATAACTGATCAGTATCGATACACTTTCAATCACATGAAGCTTGAAAATGACAGCCTGTATCAAAATCTGATTGAAGCTTCTTATTACCATGATGAGCCTTTAATGCATCTTAATGAGCCGCATTTATTAGCCATTGCAAAAATGGCAAAGCCAAAAGTAAAAGTGTTGCTTTCGGGTGAAGGTGCCGATGAGTTAATGGGCGGTTATGTTCGATACAAAGCACTAAAAAATCCATCTTTATTAAAAGTAATTTCACAGCTTAGTAAGTTTGAAACCTTTAATAAAAGACCGAGATATGATAAATTATTTCGCTATTCAAAAATCAATAATGATTCTGATTTAGTAATATTCAATGGTTCTAATGTGTATCCGGATGACATTAGTACGTTTTACGGAAAAAAACAAAAACCAGTAAATGAATATCGCTACCAAATCTTAAAAGAAGCACAAGAATTATATCCAAAAAACCTGCAACGTCAGGCATTGTACTTTGATCAACACACTTATATGTGTTCGTTATTGGATAGAAATGACCGTTGCACGATGGGAACTTCTATAGAATGTCGCGAACCCTTCTTAGACCAACGATTAATTGCTGGTTTAGGAACGTTGGATGACAAATGGATGTTTACTGGCAAAAAAGGAAAGTTCATTCTAAAAACGACAATGGAAAATAAACTTCCTAAAGAAATTATTGAATTCAGAAAAATTGGTTTGAGTGCACCTTGGGGAAGTTATCTATTAAGTTTTCCCAAATTTGTAGATGAATTAGACAACTTTGCTAAAAGCCCAATTTTTGAAATGCCATTCTTAGAAAACATTGACGGTACTAAATTAGTAACCGAAATAAGAAAAGGAAACACCAAAATCCTGCCTTATTTTATGCCGATATTTATGCTTCACAAATGGCAAAAAAACTATTATAACAAGTTCGTTTAAAAAATCTTTGACTTACTTTTGTGAGCATGACGATTCATAATAACTTCTCTTTAAAAAAATACAACACTTTTGGTATTGAAGCCAAAGCCAAACAGTTTGTTGCTGTTCATTCCCTCGAAGATTTAAAAACTATTTTACAGGAAAACATATCGGAGCCAAAATTCATTCTTGGTGGCGGAAGCAATATGTTACTGACAAAGGATATTCAGGCTTTAGTTATTCATATTGATTTGAAAGGCAAAAAAGTGCTCAAGGAAGATGACGATTTTGTTTGGGTTGAAAGTATGGCAGGCGAAAACTGGCACGAATTTGTGCTTTGGACAATCGATCAAAACTTCGGCGGATTAGAAAATATGTCACTTATTCCCGGAAATGTTGGTACAACTCCAGTGCAGAATATTGGTGCTTATGGTACTGAAATAAAAGATACTTTTGTTTCGTGTGAGGCAATGGATATTGAAACTCAGGAAATGAAAATGTTCAATAAAAAAGACTGTGCTTTTGGTTACCGAGAAAGCATTTTTAAACACGAAGCCAAAGGTCAATTCATCATTACTTCAGTGGTTTTTAAACTGACCAAACGCAATCATAAAATCAATACTTCTTACGGAGATATCACCAAGGAATTAGAGAAACAAAACGTGGCTACTCCTACTTTAAAAGATGTTTCCAATGCGGTAATTGCAATTAGACAAAGTAAATTACCCGACCCAAAAGAATTGGGCAACAGCGGAAGTTTCTTTAAAAACCCAATCATAACGAAAGAACAATACGAAAAAGCACATGCTTTACATCCCGAAATGCCGCATTACATTATTTCAGAAACTGAAGTTAAAGTTCCGGCTGGCTGGCTGATTGAAAGAGCTGGCTTCAAAGGAAAACGTTTTGGAGATGCCGGAATTCATAAAAATCAGGCATTGGTTTTAGTGAATTATGGCAACGCAACCGGGCAAGAAATTTTAGCGGTTTCCAAAGATATTCAAGCAACAATTCTAAAAGAATTTGGCATTGCAATTGAAGTGGAAGTTAATGTGATTTAAAATTAGTATTCAGTGTTCAGATTTCAGTTTGCAGATTTTTATATTCGTAATTCGTAATTTCTAATTCGTAATTCAAAATGTACATCCCAGAACTCTATAAAAACGAAAACCAGGAAGACATCCAAAATTTCATTCATCAAAATGGATTTGGGATTTTAGTTAATCAAACGAATGGAAAGCTTTGGGCAACGCATATTCCGTTACTTTTGGAAGAAAAAGAGGGAAAACAATTTTTAGTTGGGCACGTTTCGAGAGAAAATCCACAAGCCGAAAGTTTTAAAACTAATGATGAAGTTTTAGCTATATTTTCAGGTGCACATACTTATATTTCTTCTTCTTGGTACGACCACGAAAATGTACCAACATGGAATTATCTGGCGGTTCATGTTTACGGTAAAGTACAACTCCATTCATTAAAAGAAACCATCGAAGCACTGAAAAGATTAGTTAATAAATACGAATCTAAATCAGAGAAACCTGTTCGTATAGAAGATTTATCAAAGAAAACTATGCTTCAGGCAAAAGGGATTGTTTCCTTCGAAATTGAAATCACAGCTATTGAAGCAAAGAAAAAGTTGTCTCAAAACCGAGATGACAAAAACTACCAAAATATCATTTCAAAACTCGAAAACTCTAATGATTCCCAATCTATTGATGTGGCTAAAGAAATGAGAAAGAATAGAAAAAATTCATAACTCATAACTCATAATTAATAATTCATTTTCGTACATTTGCAGTCCTTTTTAAAAGTCGAAAAAGCACTATGTTACTACTTATTTTCTGTTTATTTGTTGCCATTGTTGTTGTTCAATTCCTTTATTACATTGTGGTTTTTGGTAAATTCTCATTTGCTAAACTACAAAGCGGAACGCCTAAAAGAATTCCTATTTCTGTATTGGTTTGTGCAAAAAATGAAGAAGAGAATGTTAGAACATTAATTCCGTTGCTTATTGAACAAAATTATCCGCAATTTGAAATTGTATTAATTGATGATGCTTCAAGTGATAACACGTTAGAGATTTTTGAAGAATTTGAAAAACTGCATTCCAACATCAAATTAGTTAAAGTAGAAAATAATGAAGCTTTTTGGGGCAATAAAAAATATGCCCTAACTCTAGGAATTAAAGCTGCAAAAAACGAATATTTATTGTTTACAGATGCTGATTGCATGCCTTCTTCCAAAGATTGGATTGCCACTATGAGTTCCCAATTTTCAGTAGAGAAAACAATTGTTTTAGGCTATGGTGCTTATGAAAAAATTGGAGGTTCGTTCCTAAATAAAATCATCCGATTTGAAACTTTATTAACAGCTACACAATATTTTTCCTGGACAAAATTAGGCAAACCGTATATGGGTGTTGGTCGAAATTTAGCCTATAAACGTGACGAGTTTTTCAAAGTGCGTGGCTTTATGGATCATATGAAAATACACTCCGGAGATGATGATTTGTTTATAAATCAGGCAGCGGAAAAAAAGAATACAACTGTTTGTTATTTGCCGGATAGTTTCACCTATTCAAAACCAAAAACTTCATTTAAAGATTGGTTTATCCAAAAACGCCGTCATATATCTACAGCCAAACACTACAAAATATTTGACCGAAATCAGTTAGGTATATTTTATGCTTCGCAATTACTATTTCTTTTATTGCCAATCATTTTATTAGCCTTTCAATTTCAATGGATTGCTGTGGTAAGTATTATTGGTTTCCGATATATTTTTGCATGGATTACGATGGGATTTGCCGCAGGAAAACTTAAAGAGAAAGACGTAATGTATTGGTTTCCAATTATTGAAATCGTTTTGATTTTTACACAATTAAACATTTTTATTACCAATACATTCTCAAAACCAGTACATTGGAGATAAACGCTTATATAGAAAAAGCTAAAAAAGGCGACCAGATTGCCTTTACCTATTTGCTCGACCATTACTGGAATGAAGTATATGGCTTTATGCTAAAACGCACCGAAAACGAGACTGACGCAGAAGATATTGCCATTGAAACTTTCTCTAAAGCTTTTGACAAAATCGCAACGTATAATCCTGAATTTCAGTTTAACACTTGGTTGATTGCCATTGCCAAGAATGTACATATTGATATGCTTCGCAAGAAGAAATCGACTCACTTTGTAGAAATCACAGATGAAGAAGACCAACTGGCCTATACTATTGCTGATACTACGCCTTCCGTTGAAGATGCTTTAATAACTGAGCAAAATTTATCGCGATTATTACAATTCATTAAAGAATTAAAACCTCATTATCAGGAAGTAATTCAGCTTCGCTACTTTCAGGAAATGAGTTATCAGGAAATTTCAGAACAACTCAATGAACCTTTGAGCAACGTCAAAATCAAGTTACTTCGTGCCAAAAAACTGCTGGCAGAAATCATCGAAAGCAAAAAATAATCTTTTCTTTTCTTTAAATATAAAGACGCGATTAATCTCATCTCTACCGCAACCTACCTTATTTAAAAAAATAATAGTTAGTGGCGGCAGTATTTTTATGTTTTTATGAAAATAATTCAATAATTACATACTAATTAATACTTTTTATCGTTATGTAATAAAAAACGGCTCCCTTATGTAACATAGATACTTAACTCAAAAACAAATAACCATGTCAAACGTTAGTATTTATGAAAAAAACTGGATAGATCTAGTTTTCGAAGACAAAAA
>JAYTGH010000227.1:0-2019 GCA_043733645.1 Flavobacterium sp.
TTTAAAATATTCGCATCAGCGTAAAGCATTTGGCAAAGAAATTTTCAAACACCAAGCCATTGCGTTCAAATTAGCGGATATGTATGTGAAAATTACGGCAGCTAAATTACTAATTATGAAAGCAGCTTGCGAAAAAGATGAAGGAAAAGACATTGCACATTCGGGTTCGATGGCAAAATTATACGCTTCCGAAATTGCTTTGGAAGTAGCAAATGAAGCGGTTCAAATTCATGGAGGAAACGGTTATGTGGCAGAATACCACGTAGAGCGTATGATGCGTGATTCGAAAATTACCCAGATTTATGAGGGTACTTCAGAAATTCAAAGAATTGTGATTTCGCGTGGTTTGGTATAATATTTTTTTATATATTTGAAGAACTACTTTTAAAGTTTAAAATTAATACTCATTAAACCCTTTCAGCAATGAAAGGGTTTTTTGTTTAACTTTGATGGAAATGCCAGTGTTATGAAAAGAATAATCTATTTATTGGTTTTATTTTCTTTTTCAAACTCCTTTTCTCAGCAAAAAAGTGAGGTCAAACCAAATAAAGAGATTGGATTAGAAATTCAAAAATACCCGGTGGGTATAATAACTGTCATCACCTATAATTATTTTTTTAAAGAAACTTGGGCAATGCGATTTAGGTTTGGAGGTAATTTTGCTGATAGAAAGGATGCGAGCGGCTTTAATGATGATGAAAAAGCAAATGGTTTAGGCGGCAGTTTTGGAATAAATAAATATGTTCGTTCGGGCAACGGTAATTTTATATTTGGAGCTAACGTTGATGTATGGAACATGTGGACAAAATGGATTGACTATAGTGAGGTTCCTCAAAATGGTAAAACCTACACATTAGTAATTCAGCCATGGATAAATGCCGGATATTTATACAATTTTTCAAATAAATTTAATGCCGGCATTACTCTAGGATTTGGAAGAGAAATTAATGTCATTACAGATGGTGAAAATGTTGGACAAGGTTTGATGGGAAGTTTAACGGTATCTGGGAACTATAAATTGAATTAAAAATGTACGACGAATTAAAATATTGGTATCTCCGCGATCACAAATTATTTTGGACATTGAGTATGTCTCAAATCAAACAGTTGTGCATTATTACCGGTTTTAAAAAAGCAAAAAAAGGTGATGTTATTTATTTTTCTTCTTCGGATGTGCCTCGTGTTTTTTTACTCAAAAAAGGAAACATAAAAATTGTTTCTATCGATGAAGAAGGAAATGAAACCATCAAAGATATTATCCAAAAAGGCGATTTGTTTGGCGAATTGGAATTGGATAATGATAGAAATTCCAATGAATATGCCAAAGCCTTAACCGATGAAGTGGCCATTTGTAGTTTCCTGATGTCAGACTTTGAAGATTTATTATTGCATAACCCAAGTTTGGCGTTGTCGTATACCAAGTTTGTCGGTCTGAAAATGAAACGGATCAAAAACAATTATGCCAATTTAGTTTCTAAAGATGCAAAAACACGTCTGCTAACGTTTATAAAAGAATGGGCAGAACGCGATGGAAAGCGAGACGGGAATAGAGTTATCATCGAAAATTATCTTACTCAAAATGATATCGCTCAAATCATTTGTACTTCACGTCAAACGGCAACTTCATTATTAAATGAATTAGAAGAAAACGGATTGATGCATTATGGAAGGAAAGAGATTATTATTGAGGATGTTTCGAAACTTTAATATTATTTAATTCCAATTGTAAACTAACCGACATTTCGCCGTTTTATATAGATTTAACTTTGTACTATCAAAA
The DNA here is from genome assembly GCA_043733645.1 of Flavobacterium sp. Classification (GTDB taxonomy): domain Bacteria; phylum Bacteroidota; class Bacteroidia; order Flavobacteriales; family Flavobacteriaceae; genus Flavobacterium. The sequence goes on from JAYTGH010000227.1 coordinate 1,781, forward strand.
TAAATCTATTATGAAAAAGCTAATTCTATTCCCAATTTTATTCCTGATTTTGTCTTGCCAGAACGAAGGTGAGTTGACAAGGAATGGTGATAATACTGCTATTAATCCCAATGCAATTCTAAAAGCACATGGTGCCTTCGAGCCAACAAGTGGAATCTCAGTATCGGGGCAAGCCAAAATTTATCTTGAAGGTAATCAATACAAACTACAATTAGAAGATTTCAGTATTTCAAGCGGTC
>JAYTGH010000228.1:0-5840 GCA_043733645.1 Flavobacterium sp.
GCTAGAACCAATATGAAAGTAAAAGGGATTGTTTCTTTTCACGGAGGTTTAGGTCGTGATGAAGCCAGAACAATAGATGCCATTACTTCAAAAGTTTTAGTGCTTCATGGTGCAGATGATCCTTATGAATCTAAAGAAGAAATTGAAAAATTCCAAAGCGAAATGCGCACTGCAAAAGCCGATTGGCAAATGGTGTATTACGCGAATGCTGTGCATTCTTTTACAGATAAAAATGCTGGAAACGATAATTCAAAAGGAGCAGCGTATAATGAAAAAGCAGAGAAGCGTTCCTGGAAAGCTATGCTAAACTTTATAAAGGAAGTCTTGTAAGCGTTACTCATTTTCAGAATCATACAATCCCGCTAAGGATTTAATATGGGTAGATAATCGATAGAAAGTAAATCAGAATCCCGTTAGGGATGGTATGTTTTTAATATCATCACTAACGGGATTTTTTATGCATAGTTTAAAGTTTTTACCCCTATTAAATTCCTGACGGAACTATGTGCAAGAACATATAAACAAAAATCCAATAAAATACAAAAGTCGATCTGGAGCGATCGACTAGTGCGGCGAGGTGTAACTTCCTTTCGGAATCCTCGTTGCAAATATAAAATTTAATTACCAATTATCAATTACGAATTACGAATTCTTTTTTAGAAATTACGAACTGTTAGCTTTTAACCAATTCGTAATTTCTAATTCGTAATTCGTAATTATTTTTTTTGGTTTGCTAATCTTTTTAAAATGGCCCATTGTTTCAACGCATCACGAGCATCAACCGCAGGATAACCTAATACTACTTTCCCGGCTTCAACATCAGAAGCTACTCCGGAACCGGCACCAACAATAGCGCCATCGCCAATAGTTAAGTGGTCTTTTATAGAGGCGCTTCCGCCAATCATAACGCCATTTCCTAAAGTTACCGAACCAGCCAAACCTGAATTTCCTGCCATAATGCAGCATTTTCCAAGTTTTGAATTGTGCCCGATTTGAACTAAATTATCAATCTTGCAACCGTCACCAAGAATAGTCGAGCTGAATTTCCCTCGGTCAACGCATGAGTTAGCACCAATCTCAACAGCATTTCCAATGATTACATTTCCGATTTGTGGAATTTTCACCAAGCCTTTTTCCGAACAAGGTCTGAATCCAAATCCGTCAGCGCCAATAGTACAATTGGGATGCAAAATACAATACGCTCCAATATGACAACGCTCGCGGATTACCGTCCCCGACCAAATAGTAGTGTTTTTCCCAATAGTACATTCGTCAAGAATCGTAACATTAGGGTAAATAGTCACATTTTCTCCAAGTTGAACATTTGGGCCGATATAACTTCCGGCGCCAATTCGTGTTCCGTTTCCTATAGTTGCCGACTTGTCAATTACAGCTGTCGGATGAATATCAACTGAAAAAACAGGAGGAGCAGGAGCAAAGAGTTCCAACACTTGAGACATTGCCAAATCAGCATTTTTCACTTTGATAAAAGCGCGATTTTCTCCAGGTTCGAGAGAACAATCCTGATTCACTACAGCGACACAAGCTTTGGAGTTACTCCAAAACTTTTCATATTTTTTGTTTCCAATAAATGAAATCTCGGTTTCAGTTGCTGCTTCTAGTTGTTCCGGAGCAGTGATTTTGCAAGAAGTTGCACCAACAATTTCGCCATGCAAAACGTCATTAATTTCTTGAATTGAATATGTATTCATATTGAGTATGTAATTCTGATTATTTTTCAAATTAAGGAAAATGAATTTAAATATCCTATAATATTAACAAACTGCCTACTGCCACTGCAAACTGATTACTCTTCTTTCTGTCCCATCATCATTAAGTAAGCCTTCAAAAATTTATCAATATTACCATTCATCACGCCATCAACATCGCTGGTTTCATAACCAGTGCGCATGTCTTTGACGAGTTTGTATGGTTGCATCACATAATTCCGAATTTGCGAACCCCATTCTATTTTCATTTTCCCAGCTTCTATATCGGCGCGCTGTGCCTGTTGCTTTTTTAACTCAATTTCGTACAATTGAGAACGTAGCATTTGCATCGCACGTTGCCGATTGTCTTGTTGTGAACGCGTTTCCGAACACTGAATCTGAATTCCGGTTGGTTTGTGAACTAGTTGTACTTTGGTTTCTACCTTGTTTACATTCTGTCCACCAGCACCACTCGAACGTGAAGTTGTGATTTCTATATCTGCCGGATTGATATCGATTTCAATACTATCATCCACCAACGGATACACATATACCGAAGCAAAGGATGTATGCCGTTTGGCATTACTGTCAAAAGGAGAAATACGCACCAATCGATGCACACCGTTTTCGCCTTTCAAATAGCCAAAAGAATACTCGCCTTCAAACTCTAATGTTACTGTTTTTATTCCGGCTACGTCGCCTTCTTGAAAATTCAATTCTTTGATTTTGTAGCCTTCTTTTTCGCCCCACATCATATACATTCGCATCAGCATCGAAGCCCAATCGCAGCTCTCTGTCCCTCCAGCACCAGCAGTAATCTGTACAACGGCACTCAATTTATCGCCTTCATCTGAAAGCATATTTCGGAATTCCAGATTTTCAATATGGGTATTGGTAAGATCAAAATGCGAGTCAAGTTCTTCTTCGGTAGCATCGCCATCCTTGAAAAATTCGTAAATAATCTGAAGCTCTTCCGCCATGGCATTGCCTTTCTCAAAATCTTCGACCCATTTTTTCTTAGAACGCAAGTTTTGAACAATGACTTCGGCTGCTTTTGCGTTGTTCCAAAAGTCGGGGGCAAAAGTTTTTTCTTCTTCGTTGGTAATTTCTATAAGTTTGGCATCAATGTCAAAGATACCTCCTCAACGCACCAAGGCGCTCTACAATACCTTTTATTTGTTCGGTATTTGTCATAAATAATGTAGTTTTGTGTTTCGTTAACCCTGACAGGGTTTTAAACCCTGTCAGGGTTAATTAACTACAAAAGTAAGCTATACAAACAGAATATGGAAATAAATTTAATCAGCGATACCGTTACCAAACCAACTCCCGAAATGCTTGAGGCAATGTTCAGTGCCAAAGTAGGTGATGATGTATTCAAACAAGACCCAACAGTGAATGCTTTTGAAAAAATGGTGGCCGATTTATTCGGAATAGAAGCCGCACTTTTTTTCCCGACAGGAACTATGGCAAACCAAACCGCAATTAAACTAAATACCAATCCCGGCGACCAGATTATTTGTGACAAATGGTCGCATATTCATTTGTATGAATCAGGTGGCGCTTCTGCCAATAGTGGTGTGAACTTCAATTTATTGGATGGAAACCGCGGTATGATAACTGCCGAACAAGTGAAAGAAGGTATTAATGACCCCGAGTTTTATCATACACCGATGTCAAAAATGGTTGGCATCGAAAACACCACGAACAAAGGCGGTGGCGCTTGTTACGAGATTGTCGAATTGCAGAAAATAAAACAAGTCTGTGTTGACCACAATTTGAAATACCATTTAGATGGCGCACGATTGTGGAATGCGTTGATTGCCAAAAAGCAGCAACCAAAGCAATTTGGTGAACTTTTCGATACGATTTCGGTTTGTTTTTCCAAAGGATTGGGAGCGCCAATTGGTTCTGTTTTACTTTCTGATGCCGAAACAATGCATCGTGCTCTGCGTATTCGAAAAATATTTGGTGGCAATTTGCGTCAATCTGGTTATTTGGCTGCAGCCGGAATTTACGCCTTGCAAAATAATATCAACAGACTCGAAGAAGATCATCGCAGAGCAAAAGAATTAGGAACGCAACTAGAACAATGTTCTTGGGTTGCTGTTGTTGAACCTGTAGAAACAAATATCGTTGTCTTTTCGGCTCAACCTCATATTCAGGACAAGGAAGTTATAGAAAAACTTAAACAAAAAGGTATTTCGATTAGTTTGTTAGCCAAAGGAAAACTAAGAATGGTAACACATCTTGATTACCGTCAAATAATGCACGAATATGTTTTGGAAGCTTTGGAGAAGCTATCGTTTTAAATGGCAATTACTTTGTGATTCCTTCAAATTCAATCTCATTCAAATTTAAGTCACACAGCAGCAATTTATTGTTTTTTCAGCAAATAAAAATTATTTGTTGCTGAGGATATTTGCAAAAGATATATATCTTTTCAGTAAAAGATGTACATCTTTTTAGTAAAACATGTACATCTTTTGTATAAAACATGTACATCTTTTAAAAATATCCTCAGCAAGAAATATAAAATACTTGCTGATTGAACAAAAAAGAATTGGTGGAAAGTTATTTTATTTTTTCTATTGCTTTTCGAACTTCAACTATATTAGGTTGTTGTTTTTTACATTCCTGAACACCTTCGGGATATTTGTCTTTGATGAAATCATTATAATCCTGGCAATTTTTAAAGGTATTAAATTCCTTGTTTTTGATGTCCCAAACAATTCCTTTTCCTCTTAACATTGAATTTGCCAAAGCAGCTCCTGATGCACCACCAACTCCACCATAAGCAATACCTTGAGCCCAAGCATTAGCTAAATCAGCTTCTAAATAATAATAATTTTGCCCACCACTGATGACTCTGACAAAACTATTTGGAAAATCGTTTGTTTGCGCTCTATCGGTTTTGTTTCTGTTTTCTAAAATAGAGTAAATTTGAAAATAAAGATGTCCTTTATAAGAAATGGCAAATACATTTTTTACTTTTTCATCAGAGCTTACATAATAAAAAAAGCAATTATCAACAATCTCATTTAACACTAGTTTTTCGAATCCAATTAATCCTTTTGGAACTACTTCATATGTTGAACTAATTTTTCTGTTTACAAAATCTTCTTTAGTTTTATAGATACCGTTTGGATATAATTTTAATGAATTTCGCTCCTCTTCCTCAATTTTTCGTTTTGCATCCTCATCTGCTTTTTGTTTCCTTAAAATGGCAAGATTTCTGTCTTGTTCAGCTTTCTCAGTATCAGCAATAGTTTCGACCGATTTATTTGTAAAAACTCTTGATTGCTTATCGTCTTCTACATATTTAATTTCATTTAAAGAAAGAATACTTTCGTTACCTGATTTGACATCAAAAAAAACAAACTTTCCATCAACTAACCTTAAATTATTAAAATCTATTTTCTGGTTGTTGGCTAAAGTAATAGTGCCTTTTTTAGCAAGCTCACTTTGTGATAGGCAGATAGTGCAGCTTAATAATAAAATGATGAGGAATGATGTAGACTTCATGGTTTTGGATAGGTTAAGACAGCTAAAATATAAAAATTACCTATAGGTTGTTTCATAATAATGAGATAGATATAAGAGCAATAAAATATAAAACGTACTCTCTAGCCCCGATTGAAACGGCATCTCCCGATTTATTGAGAATAGAGTGGAAAGCCGGAAAATAGGTTCTGAATAACTGCAATGGTTGTGCTCCTAATAATGTTAATTTCTACGTTTATAACTTCCGGTAACATTCAAAACTTAAGTAGGCATTATAGTTATTTTTGTATGTTACTAAATCTCTATAAATGCCGAAGACTTTAATTCAGATACCAAAAGCAAAGATAATTCCACATACTTTAGAAAAGCATGGACACGTCCGTATCGATAATTATTATTGGTTAAACCAAAGAGAAAACCCGGAAGTGATTGATTATCTCAATCAGGAGAACGAGTATTACCAAAAAGCAACAGCGCATACCAAGGAATTTCAAAAGGATTTATTCGAAGAAATGAAAGCCAGAATCAAGGAAGATGACGAGTCGGTTCCTTATTTCTACAATGGTTATTATTATATTACGCGCTTTGAAAAAGGAAAGGATTATCCGATTCATTCCCGCAAAAAAG